>CAZGTK010000163.1:0-6027 GCA_964528415.1 uncultured Burkholderiales bacterium
GCGCCGGCGGCGCCGCGGCGACGAGCGCGAACGCCAGCGCGGCCGCCACGCCGCGGGCGCGAAGGTGAATCGGCATCTTGACCTCCTGCGTTTCAGGCAACGTCGGTGCGCGGCCGGTGCTCGGGCCGCGTGTCAGGGCGGCGGAAATCGCCGCCGGGGAGCCTCGCCTAGGCTCGGGGAGGTCGGCGCAGGAGATCGGGCACGAAGCCCGGGGGGAGAGAGGACAGCGCCGGCATGTGCCAGCCCGTGGGCACGATGGGGGCAGCGACGAAGGCCGACAGGGCGTGAACCTGGCCCGACTGGTGGCACAATCCGCACAGGCCGCAGTACGTCGCCACCGGCGCCGGCGCCTCGTCGGCCGGTGCGTGGCCGTGATGGCGGTCGCCGCCGTCATGGTGCCGGTGGTCGCCGGCGTGGCTCGTCGCCGCCGCGTCGCCGCCCAGATGGCCGGCGCAGGCGGGCAGCGCCGCCGCGGCGACGGCGTTCAGCGGCAGCCACGCGACCACGAGGGTCAAGGCAATGCGACGCAACAGGCGCTTCATGGCGGGTAGAGTATAGGCACACCAAGCCGTCCGAACAACGAGCATTGGAAAGCGCCGCGCCGGCGATGGTTCCGTGCGCGGGCCCAGCCAGGAGCCGCGATGACCAGCCCCGCCCCCGAGATCGACCCCTTCTTCGAGCGCCAGTACAACGCGCGCGCCGCGATCCCCGACCATCCGCAGATCTTCGCGCGCTGGGCCGAGGACTCGGCGCGCGTGCGCGCGTCGGCCGAGTGCGCGCTCGACCTGCGCTACGGCAAGGGCGAGAAGCAGACGCTGGACATCTTCGCCGCGCGCGGCCGCTCGCGCGCGCTGCTCGTGTACCTGCACGGCGGCTACTGGCGCTCGCTCGACAAGAGCGATTTCTCGTTCCTGGCGCCGGCGTTCACGCAGCTGGACGCGACCGTCGCCGTGGTCAACTACGATCTCGCGCCGCAGGTCACGGTCGGTCGCATCGTCGAGGAGGCGCGCGCCGCCGTCGTCTGGCTGCTGGAGCACGGCGCCGACTACGGCGCCAATCCCGCGCGGCTTTACCTCGCCGGCCACTCGGCCGGCGCGCACCTGACGGCGATGCTGTTCGCCACCGCCTGGGGCAAGGACGTGCCGGGGCTGCCGCCCAACGTCGTCAAGGGCGGCGTCGCGGTGAGCGGCATCTACGACCTGGCCGCGCTCGTGCGGACGTCGATGAACGCGGACATCCGGCTCACGGAGGAAACGGCGCGCCAGTGGAGCCCGGCGTACCTTGAGCCGCGCGTGAAGGCGCCGCTGGTGCTGGCGGTGGGCGGCGACGAGAGCAGCGAATTCCGCCTGCAGACCGAGCTGCTGGCGGAACGCTGGCACGACGCTGTCGAGGTGCGGCAGGTGCCGCTGCCGGGCTACCATCACCTGAACGTGATCGAGCAGCTCGGCGCGGCCGGCTCGCCGCTGCACGAGGCCGCCGTGCGGCTGATGGGGCTCGATCGCGAAGAAGAAAAACCGAAGGACGAGGACGATGACTGGAACCGCTGACCGGCTCACCCTCTACGGCTGTCCCAACACGCGCTCGCTGCGCGCGGCGTGGGCGCTGGAGGAGGCCGGCGCCGACTACGACTACGTGCGCGTCGCGCTGCTGAAGGGCGAGGGCCGCAAGCCCTCCTACCTGCGCGTGAACCCCGGCGGCAAGGTTCCCGCGCTCAAGGTCGGCGAGACCGTCCTCACGGAGTCGGCCGCCATCGTCACCTGGGTCGGCGACCGCTACCCGCAGTCGGATCTCACCCCTGCGGCCGGCACGCTGGAGCGCGCGCGCCACGACCAGTGGTGCGCGTTCGCGATCTCGGAGCTGGAGCAGCCGCTGTGGACCATCGCCAAGCACCGCTTCGCGCTGCCGAAGGAGCGCCGGCTGGCGGCGATCGAGGAAACCGCCGTGTGGGAATTCGGCCACGCCTGCCGGGTGCTCGCGCACGCCCTCAAGGGTCACTCGTACATTCTCGGCGAGCGCTTCGACGGCGCCGACATCTTGCTCGCGCACACGCTGGCCTGGGCGCGCTCGGCGCGGGTGCCGGTGCTGCCCGAGGCGCTGCTCGAGTACGCCGAGCGCTGCCTCGCGCGGCCCGCGGTGGCGCGGGCGATGGCGCGCGAGGACGCGGCGCCGCAAGATGCCCTCAGCAACTAGGAGCGATTCATGGCATCGGTGTCCTACCTCCAGCTCAAGCGCGATCTCGAGCAGTCGATTCCCGCCGCGCGCCTCGTCAGCGACCCGCTGCGGCTGCTCACCTACGGCACCGACGCCAGCTTCTACCGCCTGGTGCCCAAGCTGGTGGTGGTGGCGGACACCGAGGAGGAAGTGCGCGCCGTGCTGGCCGCGTGCCGCCGCCACGGCGCGCCGGTCACGTTCCGCGCCGCCGGCACCAGCCTGTCGGGGCAAGCCGTGACCGACTCGGTGCTGCTGATGCTGGGCGAGGGCTGGCGCGGCTGCGAGATCGGCCCCGGCGCGGAGACGATCCGCCTGCAACCCGGCGTGCTGGGTGGGGTGGCGAACCGCAGCCTGGCGCCGCACGGGCGCAAGATCGGCCCCGACCCCGCGTCGCTGGACGCCGCCATGATCGGCGGCATCGCCGCCAACAACGCGAGCGGGATGTGCTGCGGCACCGGACGCTCCACTCGGCGCGCATCGTCTTCGCCGACGGCGCGGTGCTCGATACCGGCGACCCGCAGAGCCGCGCCGAGTTCGCCCGCACCCACTCGGATTTCGTCGGCCGCCTCGACGCGCTGGGCGAGCGCGTCCGCGGCAACGCCGAGCTCGCCGAGCGCATCCGGCGCAAGTACAAGATGAAGAACACGACCGGCTACAGCCTGAACGCGCTGGTCGACTACGAGGACCCCATCGACGTCCTCGCGCACCTGATGATCGGCTCCGAGGGCACGCTCGGCTTCCTCTCCGAGATCACCTACCGCACGGTGCCCGAGCATCCGCACCGTGCCACCGCGCTGATCCTGTTCGACGACCTCGAAACCGCCTGCCGCGCGGTCACCGCGCTCAAGCCCACGCCGGTGGTGGCGGTGGAGCTCGCCGACCGCGCCGCGCTGACCTCGGTGCAGGACAAGCCGGGCATCCCGCCGTCGCTCGCCCGGCTCGGGCAAGACGGCGCGGGCCTGCTGGTGGAGACCGCCGCCGAGACCGCGGCGGCGCTGGCGGCGAACCTGGCGCCGATCGAGGCCGCGCTCGCGGGGCTGCCCACCTTCGAGCCGGTCGCGTTCACCAGCGACCCCGCCGAGAGCGCGCGGCTGTGGAAGGTGCGCAAGGGCATGTTCCCCTCGGTCGGCGCGATGCGCGAGACCGGCACGACGGTCATCATCGAGGACGTCACGTTCCCCATCGAGCGCCTGGCCGAGGCCACGCTCGACCTGCAGCGCCTGATGCGCGGGCACGGCTACGCCGAGGGCATCATCTTCGGCCACGCGCTCGAGGGCAACCTGCACTTCGTGTTCACGCAGGACTTCAACCACGCCGCCGAGGTGGAGCGCTACGCCGGCTTCATGGACGCGCTGGCGAAGCTGGTGGTGGAGAAGTACGACGGCTCGCTCAAGGCCGAGCACGGCACCGGCCGCAACATGGCGCCGTACGTCGAGCTCGAGTGGGGCCGCGACGCCTACGAGCTCATGCGCGAGATCAAGCGGCTGTTCGACCCCGAGAGCCTGCTCAACCCGGGCGTGATCCTCAACGACGACCCGCAGATCCACCTGCGGAACCTGAAGCCGCTGCCGGCGGCGGACGCGCTGGTCGACAAGTGCATCGAGTGCGGCTTCTGCGAGCCGAAATGCCCGTCGCGCAGCATGACGCTCACGCCGCGCCAGCGCATCGTCGGCTGGCGCGAGATCGCGCGCCTTGCGCGCGAGACCGGGCGGCAGCCGGAGCTCGAGGTGCTGCAGAGGCTCTACGATTACCAGGGCATCGACACCTGCGCCGCGTGCGGCCTGTGCGCGACCGCCTGCCCGGTCGGCATCGAGACCGGCCTGCTGGTGAAAGCCTTGCGCGGCCGGCGGCACGGGGCGCTGGCGCGCAAGGTGGGGGACCTTGTGGCGGACAACTTCGGCGCGGTGACGGCGGCGACGCGCGCCGGCCTGTGGGCGGCCGACGCGATGCACGGCGCGCTCGGGACGCGAACCATGTCGGGGATGCTGGACGGCGCGCGCAAGCTCTCCGGCGGCCGGCTGCCGCTGTGGACCGCGGCGATGCCGAAGGCGACCGCCTGGAAGCCCGGCGCCGCGGCCGACCCGCCCGGCGAGCGCGTGGTCTATTTCCCGAGCTGCGCGGCGCGCAACATGGGGCCGGCGCGCGGCCAGGACCACCTCGGCGCGCTGCCGGCCGCGACCGAGCGCGTGCTGCGCAAGGCCGGGCTCGAGCCGGTTTATCCGAAGGGGCTCGCCGGCTTCTGCTGCGGCCAGCCGTTCGAGAGCAAGGGGCTCACCGAGACCGCCGACCGCAAGAGCGCCGAGCTGGAAGCGGCGCTCGCCGCGGCGAGCGACGGCGGCAGGCTGCCGATCGTGTTCGACACCAGCCCGTGCGCCTACCGCATGAAGCGCTTTCTCGGCGAGCGGCTGCGCGTGCTGGAGATCACCGAGGCGCTCGAGGAGCTGGTGATGCCGCGGCTTGCGCTCGCGCCGCGCGACGAGACGGTCACGGTCCACCCCGTGTGCAGCGCGCGCAAGATGGGCACCGACGCGCGGCTGCTGCGCATCGCGCAGGCGTGCGCGCGCGAGGTCGTGACGGTGGACGAGGTCGGCTGCTGCGGCTTTGCCGGCGACAAGGGCTTCAACGTGCCGGAGCTGAACGCGCACGCGCTGCGGCACCTGCCCGACGCGCTGCCGGCGGACTGCCGCGGCGGCTACTCCACCAGCCGCACGTGCGAGATCGGACTGTCCTACTACGGCAGCAAGCCGTACCAGTCCATCGTCTACCTGGTGGACGCGGCCAGCGACTGACCGCGGGCCGGCGCCGCGGCGGCGGGCAGCCATGCGCGCGGTGCAACGCTCGGTTGCTTGACGTTCAATTGACCCGTCGCTAAAGTCCCCCTACGCCTCAGGTGGCGCGCGGCGCAGCCAGCACCGCGCGCTGAAACGGGAAGCCGGTGAGCCGCCTCGCGGTCATTCCGGCGCTGCCCCCGCAACGGTAGGCGAGCAAGGGAAGGGCACTTGAGCCACTGCGGCATCCGCCGCGGGAAGGCGCCCGCCCGGGAAGCGTCCCGCTTCCGCTCGCGAGCCCGGAGACCGGCCTAGGGCGCTGACGACGGCATCGCGGCGGGCGGTGCGGCGGCGCCGGCTCCTTCGACCCTCGCGCACGACCGACACCCGTTTCCTCCCGGTTCCGTCACACCGCAACGTTTGCGCGCGCGGTGGGCGCGCGAGGGAGAGAACGATGAAAAGGAGCAGCGGGCGCGCCGGCGTCGCGTTGGCGCTGGCGGCGGCCTGGAGCGGAGCGGCGGCCTGGAGCGGAGCGGCGGCCCAGGGCACGCCGGAACTGGTGGCGCTCGCGCCGGTGATCGTGACCGCCACGCGCACCGCGGAAACCGCGGACGAGACGCTCGCTTCCGTGAGCGTGATCACCCGCGAGGACATCGAGCGCCAGCAGGCGATCACGGTCGACGACGCGCTGCGCAACCTGGCCGGCATCACGTTCTCGCGCAACGGCGGGCTCGGCAACAACACGTCGATGTTCCTGCGCGGCACCGAGGCCGACCACGTGCTGGTGCTGGTGGACGGCATCCGCGTCGGCTCCGCGACGGTGGGGCAGACCGCGTTCCAGGACATCCCGATCGACCAGATCGAGCGCATCGAGGTGGTGCGCGGGCCGCGCTCCAGCCTCTACGGTTCCGAGGCGATTGGGGGCGTCATCCAGATATTCACCCGCCGCGGCGGCGGAGCGGCACAGCCCTATTTCAGTGTGGGTGCGGGTTCCGACCGAAGCTTCCGCTCTGCGGTCGGTGTCAGCGGTGGCGGCGAGCGTGCTTGG
>CAZGTK010000164.1:0-6021 GCA_964528415.1 uncultured Burkholderiales bacterium
CTTGGATCGGAAAAAACGTTCGTAATAAACGAGTTAGCGACCGGGTGCTGTTCCCATCACCCGCTCCAAACGAAAACGCCCCCCGCTCCGCACGGGGGCGGTTTCGTTTGGAGGACGTGACGGGTGAAGCATCCACCGGGGTTCGACCAACCGATGTCCTGTGGACATCGGTTGGGACGCCGGTCCAGCGGCCGGCGGTCCCGATCCGCAATTGCGGATCGGGATGGCGGGATCGCGGAGGCAACGCGAGCCCGCCACACCAGCGGACATCCGGTGAATGTCCGCTGGGACGTTGGCCCGGGGGGCCAACGGTCCAGACCCGCCGGTGCGGATCGGGATGACGGGATCGCGGAGGCAACGCGAGCCCGCCACAATCCCATCACCCGCTCCACCCTTTCCCTTGCCGCATCGATTCGCCGGATGTCCGCCCCGAGTTACGTTCTGCGCGCCACCCGGCTCGCGGGCTGGGTCCTTGCCGCCGCGCTGCTCGCCGGCTGCGCGTCGACGCCGTGGGCGGAATCCCGCCAGGGCCGCTGGCCGCTGGTCCCGGAGAAGCTGCCCGACCCGGCGCCGAACGAGGTCGTCATCGTCGTCAACATGAATTCTGCCGTCGGCACGCACGCCGGCATGTTCGTGGGCAGCCTGCTCAGCGATCCGGCCGGCATGTACCTGCAGGCGCGCTCGGAGGACCGGAAGTGGAAGCGGCCGACGCTGTCGGACTACGTGCGTTTTCAGATGGAGGACGGCGACCGCGTGCTGGCGTTCCGCTTCTACCTGGATCAGCGCGACGCGGACGCCATCGCGGCGCGGGTGCGCGAGCACGGATGGGGCATGCCGCTGTACTGCGCGGCCGACGTGCAGAACCAGATCGCGGGCATCGGGCCGTTCCGCACGATCAAGCCGATAGGGTGGACGTCGCCGGCGCAGCTCGGCGAGCAACTGCACTACCTGGCCAACGGCACGCTCAAGCTGGGCGCCTGCGTCTGGCCGGACGGAAAGCTTTGCTGAGCCGCGACCGCCCGCGCCGAGCCGGTCGCCGCGCGGCGGTCGTCCGCCGATGAAATTTCTCGCCGCCCTGCTGCTCGCCTGCCTGCCGGAAGTTGCGCTCGCCGTCTGCGCGGAGCACACCCTGGCCGATCCGTCGCGGGTCCGCCTCGCCGGCGATGCGGTGCTGATCGTCACGCACCCGTCGTCGACCTACGATGCGCGCGTCGCGGCCAAGCGCGGCACGGACGACGCCGTGCGCTTCGCCAAGGATAACCGCATCCCGGTCGTCTACCTGCAGGACGACAGCCCGCTGCGCTACTACTACGTCGACGACTGCGCTCCCGACTACTGGGTGTTCTCCAAGGGCGGCGAGGTCGAGTTCGACCTGCCCGTGTCCCACGTCTACCTGGCGGGCGGCCACCTGGAGCTGTGCCTCGGCGAGACGCTCAACGACGTGCTGCTGATCTGGTCGCGTAAGCCCCCGCGCAGCCTGACGGTCACCTTCCTGATGGACGGCATCTACTCCAACGGCAAGAGCGTCGAGGAGAGCGATCCGTACTACGGCGACTTCACGCGGTTCATGCGCGTGGTGACGTACGGCCGGCCCGCGGGCGAGCACTGGCCCAAGCTCACGCTGCTGGAGACGATGGGCGTCATCAACAAGGAAGAGCACGAGCTCGAGTACCTGAAGAAAATCCTGCCGCGCTGGGACCGCACGATGCCGGCGGAGTACCGCATCGAGCTCCAGCTCAACGATTCGGTGGTGAAGGTGCTGCGGCCCGGCCCGGGCTGGAACCCGCCGACGCTGCGCTTCCACTTCGTCGATTCGGCGAGCGCGGTCGCGCGCTGACCCGGCGACGATCCGGGGCGAGGCAGCGCCCCGCTTGCCGGGAGCTGCGCGTCAGGAAGGGGGTGGACGAAGCGTCACGGCCCGGAGAAGCGCTGTCGCTCCGGGTCCTCGGCGAACGTGCTGAGCAGCGCCTCGAGCCGCACCGGCAGTCCGGTCGGGCGCGTCGCCGTGAGGTTGCGGCCGCTCGGGCCCGAGGGCCGGTCGATCCCTTCCTTGATCTTCGTCACCAGGTACGGGAAGAACGGGTTCGACGGCAGCCGCGTCAGGAAATCCTGGTCCACCACCAGCACGCCGCGCTCGCCGCGCGCGGACATCGCGCCGAGGTTGAAGCCGAAATCGTCCTTGGTCGCCGGATCCGGGTGCAGGCCGTAGAGCGGATCGTCGATCGGGATCGGGATGGCCAGGTGCGAGAGTGAAAAGATCTCCGACGGGTAGGGGATGTCGAGCGGCCGGAACTCGGGCTTGAGGTCGCCGGGCGCGAAGCTGAGCTCGAGCGTGTCGTAGGTCCTGTCGTTCGCGTTCACCACGGCCGTGAAGCGGTAGGTCTGCGGCGTCTTCGGCAGCAGGTCGTCCAGCGCGACGTACGACGACGGCCGCAGCAGCGGCGTGAATTTCAGCGTGCGGTTGACGTCGAACAGCACGATCTCGCTGCCGTTGTCCGGCAGGTGGGCGTAGAGCGCGGTCAGGATCGCCGGCGTGCTGACGGTGAAGTCGATCACCGACTGGAAGGTCAGCACCGGCGGCAGGTCCTTGAGCGCGCCGGCGCGCGACAGGCGCTGGATCTGGGCCTGCAGCGCGTCGGTGAGCCGGTAGGACTGGCGCGCGCCGTTGACCGGGAACGAGTTGTACTTGAACGGGTTGAACTCCGGGATCACGCTCAGCCAAGCGGCGTTGGCGAACGGCGGCAGCACCGCCGGCAGGCCGGCCAGGCCGGCGAAGCGCGCGAAGCGGGTGATGCCGATCATCGGCGTGAACAGGATCACGCGGTCGGCGCGCGCGAGCTTCGCGTCCTCCAGCGCGTCGAGCGAGTGCTTCATCGCCAGCGCGCCGCCGTTGGAGAACCCCACCAGGTGCAATACCGCCGGCGCCGGCGCCCGCCGCCGCGCCTCGCGCACGGCGAGCCGCGTCGCCGCCATCCAGTCCTCCCAGGTGGCGTCGGTCAGGCCGGCGGGCACCGTGCCGTGGCCCGGCATGCGGATGCCGACGACGACGAAGCCGTGGTCGCGGTAGCGCGCCGCAATGTGGCGCAGGCTGTAGGGCGAATCCGTCAGGCCGTGCAGCAGCACCGCCGCGCCGACCGGCTTGCCGTCCGGCTCGAGGACGTAGGAGCGGTTCCAGTCGTGCGCGAAGCGCGGCGGGTAGACCGGGCTCTGCTCGAAGTAGCGGTTGATCGGCACGCGCGCGTCGGGCGGCAGCTTCTGGCTCACTTCCGCGCGCACGCTGGCCATGATCTTCTCCTCGCGCGCGAGGTACTGGGCCCAATCGGCGGCGTCGAGCTCCCCGGCCTTCAGCTCCTGCGGCACGAAGGTGTGCCAGGGCTGCAGCTCGGGCCCGCTCAACGCGTTGTAGGCGCGGAACGCGACGAAGGCCGTCACGGCGAGCAACAGCGCGATCAGCGGCCACTTGATGAATTTCACGATTCGTCTTGGCATGGCGAGTCCGGGTGCAGGGCCGGCGCGAGCTGCCGGCCCGTCGATGGTTAGGTCAGGTTCCTGTCAGCCGCCTGGCGTACGCCGCAACGGGGCAGCGCAGCGGGCGGAGACAAGCGACGCGGTGGTGCACGGGGGCCGATTCTGGCACGAAATGTTGCCGGCGCGAACGTGGGTGTTGGGCGGGCGTGCAAACTTACGCGGTCCTGACGTCGGCGCAACCGCCGTGTCGCGAGAGGCGCGCCGAGGCGTTCCCCGAGCGGGTCGGCGGCAACCCCGGGGCCGGCAGCACCGGCTCCCGGAACGATAATCGACCGCATCACCACGGCGTCATCGAGCCTGGAAATCGTTTTCACGATTCCGAGGTCATGAATTCGCTTCGTCGCGCGACCAAAAACTGCTGATGCCGGATTGACCGGCGCACGGACCTCAGGCAGAGTTCCGCCGACCCTGGAGCCGAAAGGGTCGTTCACGGGGAACAACAGAAAGAATCCGCGTGAGGAACGGTCTGCAACGAAGCTGTCACCAAGCAGCGCCACCATTGCGGGAGTTGCGTAATGGACCGTCCTCGTCGTCCAGGGAGGGGCGATGAGCTCCAACAACGTCCAGAAGCTCTCGCTGTTCGCGCTGACCGCCATGGTGGTGGGCGGCATGGTGGGGTCCGGCATCTTCTCGCTGCCTCGCACCTTCGCCAACGCCACCGGCCCGTTCGGGGCCATCATCGCCTGGTGCATCGCTGCCGGCGGCATGTACACGCTGGCGCGCGTTTTCCAGTTCCTCGCCGAGCGCAAGCCCGACCTCGACGCCGGCGTCTACGCCTACGCCAAGGCCGGCTTCGGCAACTATCCCGGCTTCCTCGCCGTGTTCGGCTACTGGATCGGCTCTTGCATCGGCAACGTCTCCTACTGGGTGCTGATCAAGGCGACGCTGGGCGCGTTCTTCCCGGTGTTCGGCGACGGCAACACGGTGATCGCCATCCTGGTGGCGTCCGTGGGCATCTGGGCGTTCCACTTCCTGATCCTGCGCGGCACCCAGCAGGCGGCGTTCATCAACCAGGTCGTCACGATCGCCAAGATCGTCCCGATCCTGGTTTTCATCGGCATCCTGATCTTCGCGTTCAAGTACGATCTCTTCAGCGCCAACTTCTGGGGCGGCAAGGGCTACGAGGGCGCGAGCCTGTTCGACCAGGTGCGCGCGACGATGCTGGTCACGGTGTTCGTCTTCCTCGGCATCGAGGGCGCGAGCGTGTACTCGCGCTTCGCGCAGAAGCGCTCCCACGTCGGCACGGCCACTATCCTCGGCTTCCTCGGCGTGACCTGTCTGCTGGTGCTGGTGACGCTGCTGCCCTACGCGGTGCTGGAGCGCGCCGACATCGCCGGCATGCGTCAGCCCTCCATGGCCGCGGTGCTGGAGTCCGTGGTCGGACCCTGGGGCGCGATTTTCATCAGCGTCGGCCTGCTGGTCTCGGTGCTGGGCGCGTACCTCGCATGGTCGCTGATCTGCGCCGAGGTGCTGTTCGCCGCGGCGAAGTCGCAGGACCTGCCGAAGGTATTCGCCACCGAGAACAAGAACAAGGTCCCGGCGGCGGCGCTGTGGCTCTCCAACATCGTCGTCCAGCTGTTCGTCATCAGCACCTACTGGTCGCAGGACGCATTCACGCTGATGCTGAGCATGACCAGCGTGATGACGCTGATCCCGTTCTTCCTGGTGGCGCTGTACGGCTTCCGGCTCGTCAAGAGCGGCCAGTCGTATGACGTCCGCCCCGAGGAGCGCAAGGTCGATTACGTTTTCGGCACCCTGGCGGTGATCTACACGGCGTTCCTGCTCTACGCCGCCGGGTTCAAGTTCCTGGTGCTCTCCGGCATCCTCTACGGTCCCGGCACCATCCTCTACATCTGGACCCGGCGCGAGCAGGGCAAGCAGCTGTTCACGCCGGTCGAGTGGGTCATCTTCCTCGTCGCGGTCGCCCTCTGCATCGCCGGCATCTACGGCCTGGCGACCGGCATCATCACCATCTAATTCATCGGAGCGGATCATGGCAAACGCGCAAGACGTGAAGTTCGGGGTTCATTCGGAAGTCGGCCAGCTGCGCAAGGTGATGGTGTGCGCGCCGGGGCGCGCGCACCAGCGCCTGACGCCCAGCAACTGCGACGCGCTGCTGTTCGACGACGTGCTGTGGGTCGAGAACGCCAAGCGCGACCACTTCGACTTCATCCAGAAGATGCGCGACCGCGGCATCGACGTGGTCGAGATGCACAACCTGCTCGCCGAGACCGTCGCGATCCCGGAGGCGAAGAAGTGGCTGCTCGAGAACCAGGTCGTGCCGAACCAGGTGGGCCTCGGCCTCGTCGACGAGATCCGCAGCTACCTGGACGGCCTGTCGGCGCGCGATCTCGCGGAGACGCTGATCGGCGGGCTCTCGACCGAGGAGTTCCCGGAGAAGATCGGCGGCGAGCAGCTGGCGCTGATCAAGGACGCAGCCGGCGTCACCGAGTACCTGCTGCCGCCGCTGCCGAACACGCTCTACACGCGCGA
>CAZGTK010000165.1:0-6001 GCA_964528415.1 uncultured Burkholderiales bacterium
CGATGCGCAAGCAGTACCCGGGGCACGCGAAGCGCGTGATGTTCGGGATCTGGAGTTTCCTGCGCCAGTTCATGTACACCAAGTTCATCGTCGTGACCGACGACGACGTCGACATCCGCGACTGGAAGGAAGTGATCTGGGCGCTCACGACCCGCGTCGATCCGGCGCGCGACGTGACGCTGGTCGAGAACACGCCGATCGACTATCTCGACTTCGCCAGCCCGGTCTCCGGGCTCGGCTCCAAGATGGGCATCGACGCCACCAACAAGTGGCCCGGCGAGACGCAGCGCGAGTGGGGCCGGCCGATCGAGATGGACGCGGAGGTGAAGGCGCGCGTCGACGCGCTTTGGGGCGAGCTCGGGCTGTAGCCGTCAGCGCGGCGGCCGCGCCGCGCGTTCCTCGCCGTCCGGCTTGAGGCAGGTGCCGCCGGGCCGGAACACCGAAACTTTGGTCAGGTACAGCCACGCCAGCAGCGGCAGCGCGGCGAGCGCGACCCAGTCGAGCAACCCGATCGGCTCGCCGTTCCACCAGCGCGCCGCCGCGGCGAGCGCGAGCATCAGCGCCACCACGATCGCCGCGACCGCGGCCGCCTTCAGCGCGGCGCGCGCGGCGGTCACGGGCTCCTCGCCGTGGCGCCGCCGCCCGATGAGGCGTACACCCAGTCCACCACCGCGTCCTGCACCGCCTTCGCCTGCTTGGCGTTGACGTGGTTGATGACGAGGACCACCGCGTGCCGCCGGCCGTGCCGGTCCAGCACGTAGCCGCCGATCGCGCGCACGCCGTCGAGGTAGCCGGTCTTCAGGTGCGCCTGGCCGGCGGACAGCGTGCCGTTCATGCGCTTCCTGAGCGTGCCGTCGACGCCGGCGACCGGCAGCGACGCCATGTACTCCGGCATGGTCGGGCCGCGGTAGGCGCGCACCAGCAGCTCGCCGAGGTGGCGCGCGCTGATCCGCGCGTTGCGCGACAGGCCCGAGCCGTTCTCCACCACCAGCTCGGGGAAGTCGAGGCCCCCCTGCACGAGCCAGCCGCGGATCGCGCGGGCGCCAGACTCCGCCGTGCCGGGCGGGCCGAAGCCCTGCGCGCCGAGCGTGAGCAGCAGCTGCCGCGCCATCACGTTGTTGCTGAACTTGTTGATGTCGCGCACCACCTCCGCCAGCGGCGGGGACTCGGTCTGCGCGATGCGGCGTGCGTCCGCCGGCAGCAGCCCGTCGCGCACCTGGCCGTCGATGCGCCCGCCCAGCTCGGTCCAGAGCTTGCGGAACGCGTCGGCGAAGAAGCGCGGGCTTTCCAGCACCGAGAAGTTCTCGGTCTTCTCGCCGCAGTCGGCCGGGTAGGCGCCGCTGAAGACGATGCGGGCGCGCGACCAGTCGGTGTCCACCTGGCCCAGGAAGCGCGGCTGCAGCCCGCGGCACGGCCCGCCCGACAGCGCGAGGTGATTCTCGATGAAGAGCGCCGCCGGCTGCGGCTCGGCGAACACCCGCACCGTGCCCGTCGTCGGCTCGGGCACGAACGAGACCCGCACGGCGTTGAAGTTGAGCAGCAGCGCGTCGGGCAGCGCGTTGTAGGGGCGGTAGGGTTCGCCGTCGAACGCGCCGGGATCCGTCGGCGGCACCGAGAAGTGGCTGCGGTCGAGCACGACGTCGCCGCGGATCGCCTTCACGCCGCGCGCCTGGATGTCGCGCAGCAGCAGCCAGAAGCGCTCGATGGTGAGCTTGGGATCGCCGTAGCCCTTGATGATGAGATCGCCAGCCAGCACGCCGTCCGCGATCTCGCCCTTGGCGTAGACCTCGGTTTTCCACGCATACGCCGGCCCGAGGGTTTCCAGCGCGGCCAGCGTGGTCACCAGCTTCATGAGCGAGGCCGGGTTCATCGCGGCGTCGGCGTTGTGGGCCACCAGCGGCGCCGCCTGGGCGACATCGCGCACGTACAGCGCGACGCCTCCGGGCGGCACGCCGGCGTCGCCGAGCGCCGCGGCGACCGGCGCCGGCAGCGGCTGAGCCCGCGCCGTGGCGGCGGCGAGCAGGACGAGAAGAAGCAGCGCGAGCGCGCGTCGAACAACGGTCAAAACTCGATCTCCGTGTTGCGGGCGGGCGCCTCCGCGTTCCAGCCGTAGCGCTCGCGCACCGCCGACCGGAAGGCCGCGGCGGCGCCGGCCTCGCCGTGGACGATATAGGCGGCGCGCGGCGGCTTGCGGAAGTGGCCGAGCCAGGCCAGCAGGTCGTCGCGGTCGGCGTGCGCCGAAAGCCCCCCGATGGTGTAGATGTCGGCCTTCACCGGCACGTCTTCGCCGAAGATGCGCACGCGCCGGGCCCGGTCCACCAGCCGCCGCCCCAGCGTGCCCTCGGCCTGGAAGCCGCTGATGAGCACGGTGCACTCCCGCCGCGGCAGGTTGAACTTGAGGTGATACTTGACGCGGCCGGCCTCGCACATGCCGCTCGCCGAGATGATGATCGCGCCGGAGCGGACGTGGTTCAAGGCGATGGACTCCTCGACCTCCTGGGCGAAGTGGATGCGCGGCTGGCCGCGCTTCTCCAGCAGCCAGGTCAGCGTGCGCGCGGCCGCCTCGTCGAACAGGTTGCGGTGCTTGAGCGTCACCTGCGTCGCGGCCAGCGCGAGCGGGCTGTCGACGTAGACGTCGACGTCGGGAATGCGCTCCTCCCGGTGCAGCTGCGCCAGCAGGAACAGCAGGTCCTGGGTGCGGCCGACCGCGAACGCCGGCACGACGACGTTGCCCTGCTTGTGGGCGACGGTGTCGGTGATGGCATGGGCCAGCTCGGTGAGCGTCTCGGGCATGCGCTTGTGCAGGCGGTCGCCATAGGTCGACTCCATGACCAGCACATCGGCGTCGTGCACCGGCGTCGGGTCGCGCACGATCGGATGGCCGCGCTGGCCGAGGTCGCCGCTGAAGACGAGCTTTCGCCGGGTGCCTTCGCCCTCGACCCAGACCTCGATGATCGCCGAGCCAAGGATGTGTCCCGCGTCGCGGAACACGCAGCGCACCCGCGCGTGGGGCTTGACCTCGGCGTCGTACGCCACCGGCCTGAGCAGCCGCAGGGCCGCGTGCGCCTGGGCGACCGTGTAGAGCGGCGCCGCGTCGCGCGAGCGCCGGCCGCGCCGGCGGCGGTCGGCGGTCGTCCACTCCGCCTCCTTCTCCTGGATGAAGGCGGCGTCCGGCAGCATCACCCCCAGGAGGTCGGCGGTCGCGGCCGTGGCGTAGATCGGCCCGCGATACCCGAGCGCGGCGAGCCGCGGCAGCAGGCCGGAGTGGTCGATGTGGGCGTGCGTGAGCAGCACGAAATCGATCGACTTGGGGTCGAACGCCAGCGCGTCGCGGTTCTTCGCGTCGGCGTCGCGCCCGCCCTGGAACATGCCGCAGTCCACGAGAAACCGCACGCCGCCGGCGTCGACCAGGAACGACGAGCCGGTGACCTCGCCGGCGGCGCCGAGAAAGCTCAGCCGCATACCGCGTCGAGCGTGCGCAGGGCGGCGCCCGTCATGTGCTCGAGCTCGCCATCCTCGATCACGTACGGCGGCATGAAGTACACCGTGTTGCCGAGCGGGCGCAGCAGGAGCTCGTGGCTCAGGCCCTCGCGGAACGCGCGCCGCGAGAAGTCGGCGTCGGCGCCCGCGACGTCGAAGGCGGCGATCATCCCGGTGCGGCGTAGGTGGCGGAAGCGCGGGTCGGACGCCACAGGCGCCAGCAGCTGGTCGAGGCGCTCACCGGTGGCACGGTTGCGCCCGAGCACGTCACTCGCCGCGAACAGGTCCAGCGTCGCCAGCGCCGCCCGGCAGGCGAGCGGGTTGCCGGTGTACGAGTGCGAGTGCAGGAAGCCGCGCCGGACGTCGTCGGCGTAGAACGCGCCGTAGACCGCGTCCGTCGTCAGCACCACCGACAACGGCAGGTAGCCGCCGGTGAGGCCCTTGGACAGGCAGATCAGATCGGGCGCGATGCCCGCTTGCTCGCACGCGAACAGGGTTCCCGTGCGGCCGAAGCCGACGGCGATCTCGTCGGCAATCAGGTGCACCTCGAAGCGGTCGCACAGCTCGCGGGCGCGGCGCAGGTAGGCCGGGTGATACATGCCCATCTGCCCGGCGCACTGCACGAGCGGCTCGACAATGAAGGCGGCGATCTCCGCGTGACGCTGCTCGAGCTCGCGCTCCAGCTCGGCGGCGCAGCGCAGGGCGAACGCCTCGGCGCTCTCGCCCGGCTCCGCGTTGCGCCAGTCGGGCGAGGGCGCCTGCCGGCAGCCGGTCAGCAGCAGCGGCGCGTAGGCGTCCTTGAACAGCGCCACGTCGCCGACCGACAGCGTGGCCAGCGTCTCGCCGTGATAGCTGTTGGCGAGGCTCAGGAAGCGCCGCTTGCCCGGCCGCCCGCTGTTCTGCCAGAAATGGAAGCTCATCTTCAGCGCGATCTCCACCGCCGACGAGCCGTCGGAGGCGAAGAAGCAGTGGCCGAGCCGTCCGGGCGCGAGCCGCGACAGCCGCTCGGCCAGCTCGATCGCCGGCTCGTGCGTGAAGCCGGCGAGGATGACGTGCTCGAGCCGGCCGAGCTGGTCGGCCACCGCGGCGTTGATCGCGGGGTGGGCGTGGCCGAACAGGTTGACCCACCACGAGCTGATCGCGTCCAGGTAACGGTTGCCGTCGGCGTCGTGGAGCCAGACGCGCTCGCCGCGAACGATCGGCACCAGCGGCACCCACTCGTGGTGCTTCATCTGGGTGCACGGATGCCACACCGCCGCCAGGCTGCGGTGCAACAGGTCCGCGTTGCGCGACGCGCCTGCCGTCATCTTGCGGGACGCGGGCACGCTGGGTTTAATTGCCATCAGGAGGTCGGATCAGGACGCTGCCGGATCGCGGCGGCGCAAAACGTAAGTGTAGTCGAAGCCCGATCGGATTTGCCGCGGCGCGGGAGGCTTCGGCCGCGAGGAATCGGCATCAAAGTTGCTAGTTTCTCCAGTCGTGTAGTCAGCGAGGGAAAACCGTGGAACTCTTGGACCGCATTTCCGACCAGCTCACTGCCTCGAAGCACCCGCTGTTTGCCATCACGGTGGCGGCGGTTCCTTTCCCCGACACCCCCATCATCCTGACCCTGCACTGGCACGGCTTCGTGCAGGAGAAGCTCGCCGACATCGAAGGCGCGGCGCCGGTGCGCTTCACCCCGGTCCCGAGCTCGGCGCTGCAGGTGAACGACCGCTGGACCGGCCTGCGCGATCTAGAGGAGGCCGCGCTGGAGGCCGCCTGGGAACTCGGCGCCTGGGACCTGGCGCGCGCCGAGCGGCCCTCGTGCACGCGGCCGGGGGCGGCGTCCACCGAGGCGCTCGAGTGCCTGAAGGCGTTCGGCGCGTTCCCGTTCGGCACGCAGGGCGCCGATGTCGTCGTCAGCGATGCGCCGGATGCCGACGAGCTTCTCGGCCTCGCGGCCCGCAAGGGCTACCTGATGTGGCTTTTCCGCCCCGTGCACGGCGGCATCTGGAAGGAGGTGGCCGAGGACGCCACCCTCAAGCCCGACGGCAAGCGCGCGCCGCCGTGCCCGGTGGAGCCGGTTCCGGCGCGCTGCGACAAGCCGGGCAAGACCGTCTACCGCTTCGGCCAGCCGCTCACGCTCGAGCTGGCCTGACCCCGCGGGCGGCCCCGCCGCCCTCCCGTTTTCTCCACTCCGGCCAAGGCCTTGGTGCCTTGCATTCGCCTGTCCCCGTCATTAAAATCTGGCACTCCTGTTAGCCGAGTGCTAACAACAGGTTTCCGCGAGTTTGCAACCCATTGAAAAGGAGTAGGAAAATGAAGATCCGCCCGCTGCACGACCGGGTCATCGTCAAGCGCCTGGAAGAGGAGCGCAAGACCGCCTCCGGCATCGTCATTCCCGATACGGCTGCCGAGAAGCCCGATCAGGGCGAGATCGTCGCCGTCGGCAAGGGCAAAGTGGGCGACGACGGCAAGGTCCGCCCTCTGGACGTCAAGGTCGGCGACAAGATCCTGTTCGGCAAGTACTCGGGCCAGACGG
>CAZGTK010000166.1:0-5998 GCA_964528415.1 uncultured Burkholderiales bacterium
TCTGCGAGTCGCCGACGACGATGCCGGGCCGGTAGACGCGCCACGGACACTGGCATTCGGTGCGCACGATGCGCTCCGACTCGTGCTTGGTGAAGAAATAGGGGTGGTCCAGCTCCTCGGCCTCCTCGAACATGTCCTCCCGAAACACGCCCGGGTACATCCCGGCCGAGGCGATGGAGCTCATCAGGTGAAAGCAGCCGGCCTCCAGCGCGTGCGCCAGCGCCACCGCGTTGCGCGTGCCCTCGACGTTGGCCGCCACCTGCGATTCGGCGTCGGCCTTGAGGTCGTAGATCGCGGCGAGGTGGAAGAAGTGCTTGACCCTGCCCTGCATCTTCGCGAGATCGGCGTCGGACACGCCGAGCCGCGGCCGCGTCAGGTCGCCCACCACCGGCACCGCGCGCTTGCGGTCGACGCCCCAGCGCTCGTAGAGGGCGTCGAGGCGCTCGAGGGTGGCCTCCCGGACCAGGAAGTAGACCGGACCCTTGCCGCGCTCGAGCAGCTTCTTGACCAGCCGTTTGCCGATGAAACCGGTGGCGCCGGTGACGAAATAGGCCATGGACTCCTCCTCGATTGGGCGACGCGGGCGCGCCGGCGGCGACTCTAGGGTGCCCGCTCTAATGCGCGGACCTAGAATTAAACCAGAAATCGGGCGCGCCCCGCCGTGGACAAGGAAACGGGGCCGCGGTCGTTTCCCAACCCGCGCTTCAAGGAGCACGCATCATGGCACGCAAGACCACCCGCAAGACCACCCGCAAATCCACCCGCGCCACGTCGGCGAGCCTGCCGCAGAGCGTCGCCAATTCGGCGCACCAGATCTGGCTGGCCGGCCTTGGCGCATTCACGGCCGCCCAGGAGCAGGGCACCAAGGCGTTCGAGCGGCTGGTGAAGGAAGGCAAGGAGATCGAGCAGATGACCCGCAAGATGGCCGGCGAGCAGATCGGCGCCGTGACCAGCCGCGCCGGCACCACGCTGGACAAGCTGGAGAAGGTATTCGAGCAGCGCGTCGAGAGGGCGTTGAAGGCCCTCGGCGTTCCGACCGCCAAGGACGTGAACAACCTGTCCCGGCGCGTCTCGGAACTGTCCAGCCAGGTCGACAAGCTGGCCGGCAGGCCGGCCAAGGCCGCCAAGCCGCGCGCTCGCCGCGCCTCGAAGGCCGGCAAGACCGCCGGGTCCGCCGCGGCGTAACCGGAGCTAGCCCGTCATGACGGCGCGGGCGGATCGGCGCCGAAGCAGGCTCGGGCTGGCGCTCGCCGGCGGCGGCCCGATCGGCGGCGTCTACGAGATCGGCGCGCTCTGCGCGCTCGAGGACAGCCTCGAGGGCGTGGATTTCGCCGACCTCGACATCTACGTGGGCGTGAGTTCCGGCGCGCTCGTGACCGCCGGCCTCGCCAACGGCATTTCGCCGCGCGAGATGTACCGGGTGTTCGTCGACAACGCGTCGGAGGAGCACCCGGTTTCGCCCAACGTTTTTCTGCGGCCGGCTTTCGGCGAGTACCTGCGGCGCGCCGCCGCCGCGCCGGGCCTGCTGCTGGACGCCGTGGTCGAGACGCTGCGGCATCCGCGCGCGGTGGGTCCGCTGGACGCGTTCTCGCGCCTGGGCCGGGCGTTGCCCAACGGCGTGTTCGACAGCGCGGCGATCGAGCGCTCCCTGCGCGAGCTGTTCCACGGCCACGGTCGCAGCAACGACTTCCGGCACCTGCGCGCGCAGCTGTTCGTGGTGGCGACCGACCTCGACACCGGCGAGTCGGTGGAATTCAGCGCGGCGGGAAGCCAGCGCGTGCCGGTCTCGCGCGCGGTGCAGGCGAGCCTGGCGCTGCCCGGACTGTATCCGCCGGTGGAGATCGGCGGCCGGCATTTCGTCGACGGCGCGCTGCGCAAGACGCTGCACGCGTCGGTGGCGCTGCGCGAAGGCGCGGACCTCGTCATCTGCGTCAATCCCCTGATACCCTATGACGCGAGGCGGGCGCAGGCGCGGCGCCGGGGGCAGCCGCGCAACCTGGCCGCCGGCGGGTTGCCGGTGGTGCTGTCGCAGACGTTCCGCGCGCTGATCCAGTCGCGCATGCAGGTGGGCATGTCCCGCTACGACAGCCAGTACCGCAACGCCCACGTGATCCTGTTCGAGCCGAGCCCGGACGACGCCGAGATGTTCTTCACCAACGTGTTCAGCTACGCCAACCGCCGGCGCATCTGGGAGCACGCATACGTGCGCACGCGGCAGGACCTGCTGCTGCGGCGCGCGGAGCTGGAGCCCAAGCTCGCGCGCCACGGCATCCGGCTGCGCGCCGAGGCGCTGGCGCCGATGCCGGCGCGCCCCGAGCCGATGGACGCGACGCTCGCGCGGCTCGCCGGCGCGCTCGACCGGCTCGACGGCTGGCTCAAGCAGGGGACGACCCCCGCCGGCAAGGGCTCCTGAGGCCGGGGATGGCGGGGCGCGCGGAGCGCACCAGGGGCCGCATCCTCGACGCCAGCCTGGCGCTGTTCAACGCCCAGGGCGAGCCCAACGTCAGCACCAACCAGATCGCGCTCGAGGCCGGCATCAGCCCGGGCAACCTGCACTACCACTACCGGCACAAGGAGCGCATCGTCGGCGAGCTGTTCGAGCGCTTCGAGGCGTCGCTGCGCGAGATCCTCGGCGCGCCCGCGGCCGGCGTGACGGTGGAGGACGTCTGGTTGTTCCTGCACGTGCTGTTCGAGCACGTGCGCGACTACCGCTTCCTGTTCCGCGACCTGGACGACATTCTCGAGCGGGACCGGCGATTGCGGGCCCGTTTCACCCAGCTGTTCGACGACGTCGTGGCCGCGTTCGCCGGGCTCTGCCGGGCGCTGGCGGCGGCGCGCGCCATGAGCGCGTCGCAGCCCCAGATCGCCGCCGTGGCGGAGAACATGGCGCTGATCGCGATCCACTGGCTCGGCTACGAGCGCCTGCGCGGGCGCGGCGACGACGCGGACGCCATCGGCCGCGGCGTGTACCATGCGATGGCGCACGTCGCGCCCTACCTCAAGGGCGAGTCGCGCCAGCTGCTGGAGCGCCTGGGCCGCGCCTACGCGGACTGACGCCGGCGGCGCGCCGTGCTGTCCTGAACCCGAGGAGACGACCGAGATGGCGAAGAAGGGCGCGTGGAAGCCTTTTCCCCACCCCGACGACGATTACGTGTACGAGGGCGCCGCCCTGAAGAAGCACTGGGCGCGCCTGCACGCGGGCGACCGCGAGCCGTTTCCCGACGCGGCGCGGATCGAGGAGCTGCTGGAGGGCTCGGCGAAGGCGCGCAAGTCCGCCGGCAAGGCCGGCGCCGACCCGAAGGCGCTGGCGGCCTCGCTGGCCGAAGCCTGGAGCCTCTTTCATCGCGGCGACTTCGGCGGCGCCGCGACGCTGGGCTGGAGCCTGGGCTTCGTCGGCTACCCGGTCGCGTCCAAGGCCGCCGGCATCTACGCCACCTACCTGGAGCCGGACGCGAAGAAGCGGCTGGCGCTGCTCAAGGACGCGGCCGACCAGGCCGAGAAGGCCCGCGACGCGCTGCCGGACGACGCCAACGCCCAGTATTTCCACGCCTTCCTGCTGGGCCGCTACGGCCAGGGGCTGTCGGTGGTGGAGGCGCTGTCGAAGGGGCTCGGCGGCAGGATCCGCGAAGCGCTCGACGCCGCGCTGGAGCTCGAGCCGGCCCACGGCGAGGCGCTGGTGGCGAGCGCGACCTGGCACGCGGAGATCGTCGCCAAGGTGGGCGGCATGGTGGCGCGGCTCACCTACGGCGCCAGCAAGGACCGCGCGCTGGCGGACTACAAGAACGCGCTCAAGGCGGCGCCGAAGTCGCCGATCGTCGCGGTGGAGTACGCCGCCGGCCTGCGCCTGCTGGGCGCCGACAAGGGCGGCGAAGCGAAGAAGCTGCTGACCCAGGCGGCGAAGCTGAAGCCGGCCGACGCCATGGAGAAGCTCGACATCGAGCTCGCCACCGAGCGGCTGGCCGAGCTGTAACCGGGCCGCCGCCTACTCCGCGCCGCCCGGTTCCGGGGTCGGCGCCTTGGCCCGCGGGCGGCGCGTCGCGCGCTTCCTCGGCGCGCCCTCGGCCTCGGCTTTCTTCCGCGGCGCGCGCCGCCGCTTCGGTGCCGCGGCCGCCTCGGCGTCGACGTGCGCCGCTTTCCGCAGGACTTCGAACTCGCGGGCAAAGCGCTGCGCGACCCAGCCCGGGTCCGGCATGATCCGCTGGTCCGCGATCAGCCCGAACTGCACGCGTCCGTTGTATGACAGGATGCTGGCGCCGATGCCGATGCTGCCCGCCTGCGGCACCCAGAACATCTGCTCAGTGATCTCGGCGCCCGCCAGGTGCAGCGCCCGCTGCGGGCCCGGCACGTTGGTCATCACCGCGGTGGCGTGGGCGCTCAGGGTGTCGGCCAGCAGCTCCTGCACGAAATGCGGCGCGGAGCCGGCCGCCTCCAGCAGGCCCAGGACCAGCAGGGGCTGCGCGGAGGTCTTGAGCGCCTGCATGCGCCGCTTGACCGTGAACAGGCGCTCCAGCGGGCTGGCCGAGCCCACCGGCAGCTGCAGAAAGACCAGGCCGAACTTGTTGCCGAGTTCCTCCGCCTCGTCCAGCGGCCGCAGGTTCACGGGCACCACCACGCGGATGTCGACGCCGTCCGCGTCGTCGCCGTGGTGCTCGAGATAGGCGCGCAGGGCGCCCGCGGCGCTCGCCAGCAGCACGTCGTTGACCGAGCAGGCGAGCTGCTTGCCCAGCGCCTTCACGTCGGCGAGCGGGAGGGGGTCGGCCCACGCCGCCTGCTTGACGGCGCCGGGCTCGCCGCGCAACCGGGTCTCGGGCTCCTTGGACATCGTCAGCAGTCGGCCCACCTCGAGCGCGAGGCCGGTGCCGATCTTGGCGTAATCCAGCGCCTTGGCCGGGTTGCCGAGCAGCTCGAAGTAGCGGCGCCAGAACGCCGCGCTCCAGCGCACGACGGTCGACGTGGCGCTGTTGATGGGCGCGAACCAGGCGAACCACGGGGCGGCGAACGCCGTCCACGCGGCCGACGAGGCGCCCGCGCCGCCCGCGGGCCGCGGCGCGTCGTCGGCCATCGCCAGCAGCACCCGGATCAGCGCGATGCCGTCGGCGTAGCAGTGGTGGATGCGCAGGACCAGCGCGCTGCCCTTGCCGAAGCGCTCCACGAGGTGGAATTCCCAGAGCGGCTTCGACGGGTCCAGGGCGGTGCTGGCGAGCTCGCTGGTGAACGCCTGCAGCTCGGCGGTGCCGGCCTTGCCCGGCAGCGCGACGCGGTGGACGTGGCGGGACAGGTCGAAGTCCGGATCCTCCTGCCATTGGGCGCCGCCGTTGTCCAGCACCGGGCGCTGGCGGAAGCGCTCGAAGCGCAGGAAGCGCTCGGTCAGGGTGGCCTTGAAGCGCTTGAGCGACAGGCGGCCGCCGAAGATCATGACGCCCACGATCACCATGCGGTTGTGCGGGCTGTCCATGCGCAGCCAGGCGGTATCGACGCCGGACATGCTTTCGCGGCGCAACTCGGTCATCGCGTCCGGGCCCCCTTGCCCATTGGACAAATCGAAACAGACCCCATATTTTTACATATTGATTGCGCGCCGGCCGGAGAGCCAGCCCGCCCCACCTGGAGGAGACAATGGAACGGATCTGGCTCAAGCAGTATTCGCCGGGGGTGCCCGCGGAAGCGGACCTGACGCAGTTCGAGTCCATCAAGCACATTCTCGAGACGAGCTGCCGCCGGTTCGGCGATCTGCCCGCGTACTCCAGCATGGGGGCGACGCTCACCTACGCCGATCTCGACCGGCTCTCGGCGGCCTTCGGCGCCTACCTGCAGCGCGACCTCAAGCTCGCGCCCGGCGACCGGGTCGCGATCATGATGCCCAACGTGCTGCAGTACCCGGTGGCGATCGCCGGGGTCCTGCGCGCCGGGCTGGTGGTGGTCAACGTCAACCCGCTCTACACGCCGCGCGAGCTCGAGCACCAGCTCGAGGACTCCGGCGCCAAGGCGATCATCATCC
>CAZGTK010000167.1:0-5962 GCA_964528415.1 uncultured Burkholderiales bacterium
GATCGCGGCGCTGCCGGACACCGCCCGCGACGCCGCCGGCGCCGCCTGGCGCGACTACGGCGAGGTGATCGTCTGCGACACGCGCGAGGAAGTCGTGGAGATCTCCGACCGCTACGCCTCCGAGCACCTCGAAGTGCACGCCCGCGACCTCGACTGGTGGCTCGCGCACCTGACCTGCTACGGGTCGCTGTTCCTCGGCGAGGAGACGACCGTGGCGTTCGGGGACAAGGCCTCCGGCCCCAACCACATCCTGCCGACCAAGGGCGCGGCGCGCTACTCGGGCGGGCTGTCCGTGCACAAGTTCATGAAGACACTCACCTGGCAGCGCATGACGCGCGACGCCGCCAAGCAGATCGGCCAGGTCACCGCGCGCATCTCTCGGCTCGAGGGCATGGAGGCCCACGCGCGCACCGCCGACGACCGACTGCGCAAGTACTTCCCGAACGAGACGTTCAAGACGGCCGCCTGAGCCTCGGTCATGCCGGGAATCCAGGAGCTGTTCTCGCTCGACGGTCGCGTGGCGCTGGTGACCGGCGCCAGTTCCGGCATCGGCCAGGCCATCGCGGGTTCGCTGGCGGACGCGGGCGCCGCCGTGATCCTGGTGGCGCGGCGCGCGGCCGAGCTGGAGAGGACCGCGGCCGATCTGCAGGCGCGGGGCCGCAAGGCGGCGGTCCTGGCGTGCGACCTGACCGTGCGCGCCGACATCGCCGCGTGCGCGCAAGGCGCGCCGCGCTTCTTCGGCGCGCCCGACATCGTCGTCTCCGCGGCCGGCGTCAACATCCGCCGGCCGATGCTGGAGATCACCGAGAGCGACTGGGACACGACGCTGCGCATCAATCTGGACGCGCCGTTCTTCCTGGCGCAGAAGCTGGCGCCGGCGATGATCGCGAAAGGTTGGGGTCGCATCATCAACATCGCCTCGCTGCAGTCGGTGCGGGCGTTCGCCAACAGCGGACCGTACGGCGCGTCCAAAGGCGGCGTTATGCAGCTCACGCGGGCCCAGGCCGAGGCGTGGTCACGCCACGGCGTCAACGCCAACGCGATCGCGCCAGGCTTCTTCAACACCGCGCTGACCGCGCCGGTGTTCAACGATCCCGAGCGCGCCGGGCAGATGGCTTCGCGCACCTACATCGGCCGCAACGGCGAGCTCGACGACCTGGCGGGGACCGCCGTCTTCCTGGCGAGCCGCGCATCCGACTACGTCACCGGCCAAACCATCTTCGTCGACGGCGGCTTCTCCGCCGGCTGAGGACGCCATGAAAGCCCTGGTCTACACCGCCCCCAACGAGGTCACCTACCGCGACGAGCCCGATCCGCGGCGCACGGACGGCGAGGTGCTGCTGGAGATCGAGGCCGTCGGCATCTGCGGCTCCGACATGCACGCCTACCACGGCCACGACCCGCGGCGGGCGCCGCCGCTGATCCTCGGCCACGAGCTCGCGGCGAGGATCATCGACGGCCCTGGCGCCGGCCGGCGCGTCACCGTCAACCCGCTCATCACCTGCGGCGCCTGCGAGTACTGCGTGCAGGGCCGCAACAACCTGTGCGCCAACCGCACCATGATCGGCATGACGCGGCCCGGCGGCTTCGCCGAGCGCATGACGATTCCCGTCTCGAGCCTGATCGACATTCCCCAGGACATGGACGCGCGCCGCGCCGCGCTGACCGAGCCTGCCGCGACCGCGCTGCACGCGGTCAACCTGGCGATGCGCGCCCTGGTCCGGCCGCTGCCGGAAGCGAACGTGCTGGTGATCGGCGGCGGCGCCATCGGCCTGCTGACCGCTCTGCTCCTGTCGCGCTACGGCGCCCGCCAGATCCACCTCGCCGAGACCAATGCGCTGCGGCGCGAGTCCGCGCAGGCGGCGGTCGCCGCGCGCGTGTTCGACCCCCTCGCCGAGCCGGCCGCCGAGAACGCGTATGATCTGGTGCTCGACGCGGTCGGCGGCAAGGCCACGCGCAACGCCGCGATGAAGGCGGTGAAGCCCGGCGGTGTGTTCCTGCACATCGGGCTCATGGACTGGGCCAGCGAGATCGACATGCGTAAGCTTACGCTGGCGGAGATCACGCTGATCGGCACCTACACCTATTCGACAGCGGACCTTCGCGCCACCGTCGACGCGCTGTATCGCGGCGTCTTCGGCGACCTCGCCTGGGTCGAGTCGCGCCCGCTCGCGGGCGGCGCCGCCGCCTTTGCCGATCTCGATCAGGGTCGCAGCGCGGCGGCCAAGATCGTGCTCGATCCGCGGGGCTGAAGGCGTAAAATCGCCGCCCGAGGAGGGATGATTGTGAACGACAACCGTAGCAGCGGCCGCCCGTGGTTCGTGCTTGCCGCCATCTGCATCGCCCTGTTCGCCGTCAACGTCGTGCTGCGGATGCTCTTCATCAAGCAGGGGGTTGCCGTCTGGCGCGTCGGCGACGTCGGCGAGTTCCTGCTGGTTCTGATTGGCATGGTGTTCTTCGTTGCCGGCCTCCTTTGCGTCGAGGAACCGCCGGAGTCTTCCACTTCCATAGACCGCATCGATCCCAAAGGAGGAGAGTCATGAGAAAGCAAAAACCGTCCGCGTTGCCGCAGTCGCCCGAGCGTCGGCGCTTCTTCGAAGTCGCCGCGCGTTACGGCTTCACCGTCGCCGTGCTGGCCACGGGTGGTGGTTACCTGTGGTCCGACGAGGCGCTGGCCCAGAGCGCCGCCGACGAGGCCGCCAAGCAGAAGGCCGCCAAGCACACGATGATCTTCGCCACCGAGTACAAGCTCGGCGCCTACGAGACCTACCCGATCATGCAGGAGGCGTTCAAGAAGAACCTGGAGACGCTGTCCAAGGGCGCGGTCTACGTCAAGCTGCACCCGGCCGGCCAGCTCGGCGTCGGCAGCCAGCTGGCGCAGAAGATCCAGGCCGGCACGGTGCAGGGCGGCTCGGTGTCGTTGTCCAACTTTTCGCCGTTCACGCCGGTCGTCGACCTGATCAACATCCCGTTCTGGTGCGGCGAGAACCAGCGCTTCGCCAACCTGGTCACCTCGGCCGCCTGGAACGGCGAGATCACGCCCAAGGTCACGGTCAAGGGCTACAAGCCGATGTTCTACTTCACCGTCGACCCGCGCACGGTGGCGGTGCGCAAGGGCTTCGGCAAGATCGTCAAGACGCCCGACGACATGAAGGGCATGAAGATGCGCGTGCCCTCGTCCAAGCTGCTGCAGCAGTTCTACCGCCTCGCCGGCGCCAACCCGACCGTGGTGGCGTGGGGCGAGACGCCCACCGCGCTCAAGCAGGGCGTCGCCGACGGGCTCGACCCCGCGGTGGGCGCGCTCTACACGTTCGGCTTCATCGACATTCTCGAGGCCATCACGCTGGTCGAGTCGGTGCCCGATGCGCAGATGTTCGCCGCCAACTACAAGTGGTTCGAGAGCCTGCCGAAGAACCTGCAGGCCGCGTTCGACGACGCCAGCGCCAAGACCCAGCAGGAGGCGTTCGCGCAGATCCTGGTGGCACGCAAGAACTCGATGGACGCCATGGGCAAGGCCGGCATCAAGTTCCACACGCCCACCGAAGCCGAGAAGAAGGCCTGGGTGGAAACCTGCGGCGCCCAGCGGCCGGAGTGGAACGACATCAAGAAGGAGCTGGCCGGTTCGCTGGAGATGTTCGACAAGCTCCAGGCCGCGGCCAACACCAAGGGCCCGATCACGGTCGGGGGCTGAGCGACGCAGTTCCCCGGAGGCCGCCCGGCCTCCGGGCCTTTCAAGCTCGGGGCGGCTCGCGCCGCCCCGCGGAGGACCATCCATGCGCCGGCTGCTGAAACAGCTCGACGAGAACGGCGAGCGCTACCTGATGCTCGTGTTCTACTGCTTCATCGTCTTCGTCATCGTCATCGAGGTGCTGCGCCGCTTCGTGCTGGACTTCTCGTCGCTGTGGGGCGAGGAGGCCGCGCGCTACGCGTTCATCTACCTCGGCTGGGTCGGCGCTTCCTACGCCGTCAAGCAGCGGGCGCACATCCGCTTCGACATCCTGCTGCACCTGCTGCCGCGCCGCTGGCACGGCTGGCTCTATCTGTTCGGCGAGCTGTGCACGCTGGTGTTCGCCGGCTTCGCGCTGTACTGGTCGCTGCACACGATCTCGACCATGCTCGAGTTCGACGCGCTGGCGCCGGCGCTGCGCGTGAGCCAGGTCTGGTTCGAGGCGGCGGTGCCGCTCGGATTCACGATGATGGTGGTGCGGGTGCTGCAGTCGGCGTGGCGCGACATCCAGGACATCCGCGCCGGCCGCGAAGCCTACGCCGGCACCCTGTTGTTCGACTGAGAGCCGGGGGGCCCCATGGAAGTCGCGCTCGGCATCGGTTTCGTCCTCGTTCTGCTGTTCCTGGCGGTGCCGTTCTGGGTGTCGCTGGGACTCGGCACGGTGGCGCTGCTGCTCGGCACCGGCGCGCTGCCGCTGTCGCTGCTCGGCGAGGCCCTGTTCCAGGGCGTCGACTCGTTCGCGCTGATCGCGATCCCGCTGTTCGTGCTCACCGGCGACGTCATGGTGCGCTCCGGGCTGGCCTACAGGCTCCTGGACTTCGCCGAGGCCACGACGGGCAGCCTGCGCTCCGGGTTCGGCACCTCCACCGCGCTGGGCTGCGGCTTCTTTGCCTGCATTTCCGGCTCGGACGCGGCCGACGCCGCGGCGATCGGCCGCATCACGATGGCGCGGCTGGTGGAACTGGGCTACCCGCGCCCCTACGCCTGCGCGCTGGTGGCGAGCGGCGCCTGCACCGGCATCCTGATCCCGCCCTCGATCGCGTACATCATCATCGGCCTGGTGCTCGGGATCTCGTCGTCCACGCTGTTCATCGCCGCGGCCGTCCCCGGGGTCATCGTGCTGCTGGGGGTCGTCTTCACCAACGTCGTCATGAACCGGATCAACAACTACGAGAACTCGCGCACGCCGTTCTCGTGGCGGCGCTGGTTGCGCGCGCTCAACGACGCCAAGTGGGCGCTGGCGGTGCCGCTCATCATCCTCGGCGGCATCTACTCGGGCGTGTTCACGCCGACGGAGTCGGCGGCGGTGGCGGTGGCGGTGGCGCTGCTGGTGGGGATTTTCCAGCGCACCATCCGGCTCAAGGACTTCCCGGCGATGCTGGAGACTTCGGCGCGGGTGAACGGCGTCATCCTGCCCATCATCGGCGTGGCGATGCTGTTCGCCCAGGCGCTGACCGTGCTCGACGTGCCGCAGAACTTCGTCGCCGGCCTGACGTCGATCACCGACAACCCGGTGGCGCTGGTGTTCGTGATGCTGGTGATCTTCATCATCGCCGGCATGTTCATGGAAACGACGCCCAACATCGTGATCCTGGCGCCGCTGCTCTACCCGGTGGCGCAGGCGATCGGCATGGACCAGGTCCACTTCTGCGTGTTCATGATCACGGCGCTGGGCCTGGGCTTCATCACGCCGCCGATGGGGCTCAACCTGTTCGTGATGTCGGGGCTGACGGGGACGCCGATCATGGCGATCGCGCGTCGCGCGATCCCGTTCGTGATCACGATGATCGGGATTTCGATCCTGGTGGGCTTCGTGCCGACGCTGTCGCTCTGGGCGGTGCGCTAGCGAGGGCCCGGATGCGCTCCGGGCGCATCGCGCCGATCAGGCGGTCGCGCGCTCGCCCGCGCCGGCCGGCTTGATCTCGAGCAGCTTGAGCCGCTGCACCTTGCCCGAGGGCCCCTTCGGCAGCTCGGCCACGAAGACGATCGCCTTCGGCGTCTTGTAGCGCCCGAGGTGCTCGCGGCAGAAGTCGGTGAGCTCGTCCCCGGTGCAGGCGCAGCCGTCCTTGAGCACGACGTAGGCGGCGATCTCCTGGCCGTAATGCTCGTCGGGTATGCCGACCGCCGCGGCCTCCAGCACCGACGGATGCTTGAGCAGCGCCTCGTCGATCTCCCGCGGCGCGATGTTCTCGCCGCCCTTGATGATGAGCTCCTTGATGCGGCCCGTGATGAAGA
>CAZGTK010000168.1:0-5960 GCA_964528415.1 uncultured Burkholderiales bacterium
TGCGGATGCCGGCCACCACGTCCTCGCCCTGGGCGTTGACCAGGTACTCGCCGAAGATCACGTTCTCGCCGGTGCCCGGGTTGCGGGTGAAACCGACGCCGGTGGCGGAGTCGCTGCCCATGTTGCCGAACACCATGGTGCAGATGTTGACCGCGGTGCCGTTGGCCATCTCCTTGGTGATCCTGAACTGACGGCGGTAGTCCACCGCGCGCTTGCCCATCCACGAGCGGAACACGGCGGCGATGGCCATCTCCAGCTGCTGCATGGGGTCGGCCGGGAACGGCTTGCCGGTGTGCTTCTCGACGAGGGTGAGGAACTCGTCGGCCAGCGCCTTCAGCGCGTCGGCGGACAGGTCGACGTCCTGCACGACGCCGTGCTTTTGCTTGGCCGCGGCCATCGCCTCGTCGAACGTCTCGTCCGGCACGCCGAGCGCGATCTTGCCGTAGAGCTGGATGAAGCGGCGCCAGGCGTCGTAGGCGAAGCGCGCGTTGCCGGTCTGCTGGATCAGCCCCTTGAGCGTCTCGGCGTTGAGGCCCAGGTTGAGGATGGTGTCCATCATGCCCGGCATCGACATCGCCGAGCCCGAGCGCACCGACACCAATAGCGGGTTCTTTGCCGAGCCGAACCCCTTGCCGGTCTTCTGCTCCAGATCGGCCATGTTGGCGCGCACCGCCTCCATCAGCCCGGCCGGCATGCTGCGGTTCTCGAGGTAGGCGAGGCAGGCCTCGGTGGTGATGACGAAGCCCGGCGGCACGTTGAGGCCGATCTGCGTCATCTCGCACAGGTTCGCCCCCTTGCCCCCCAGCAGCATCTTGTTCTTGCTGTCCCCTTCCTCGAACGCGTAGACGAACTTCAGCGGGCGATCCATTGCTCGGCTCCTCAAGTAGTTACGTTCTCCCGGCGGGCCTTCAGGGCCTTCCGGGGGTCCCGGTCGGCGCGGCGCCGGGGCGACTGGCAACCAGGATAGGATGCCGCGCGGCGTCCCGGGCGGTTTTGACATCGATCAAGCCCCGCGCCCGTAGAATGCGGGGCATGGACAACCCGCCTGCGCCGCCGTACGCCGGCCTGACGCCGGATTGCGTGCTCGACGCCCTCGAGGGGATGGGCCTCGCCGCCGACGGACGCCTGCTCGCCCTGAACAGCTACGAGAACCGCGTCTACCAGGTCGGCATCGAGGACGCGGCGCCGGTCGTGGTCAAGTTCTACCGCCCGGCGCGCTGGAACGACGAGGCCATCCTCGAGGAGCACGCCTTCACGGCCGAGCTGGCCGCGCGCGAAATCCCGGTGGTCGCCCCGCTCGTCATCGACGGTCGCACGCTGCACGATCACGCCGGCTTCCGCTTCGCCGTCTATCCGCGCCGCGGCGGCCGCGCGCCGGAGCTGGATGACCCGGACACGCTGGAATGGCTGGGCCGCTTCATCGGCCGCATCCATGCCGTCGGCGCGGTGGCGCCGTTTCGCCACCGGCCGCGGCTCGACGTCGCGACTTTCGGCGACGAGCCGCTCGCGTTCCTGCTGGACGGCGACTGGCTCCCGGCCGAGCTGCGCGAGCCCTACGCCGCCATCGCCGCGCAGGCGCTCGACGGCGTGCGCGCGGCCTTCGACCGCGCCGGCGCCGTGGCCGATCTGCGCCTGCACGGCGACTGCCACGCCGGCAACGTGCTGTGGACCGACGACGGTCCCCATTTCGTCGATTTCGACGACGCCCGCAGCGGGCCGGCGGTGCAGGACTTGTGGATGCTGCTCTCGGGCGAGCGCCCGGACATGACCCGCCAGCTCGCCGACGTGCTGGCCGGCTACGAGGACTTCCGCGAGTTCGACCCGCGCGAGCTGCAGCTGGTGGAGGCGCTGCGCACGCTGCGGCTCATCCACTACTCGGCGTGGCTCGCGCGGCGCTGGACTGATCCGGCGTTCCCCGCGGCGTTCCCGTGGTTCGGCGGCCAGCGCTACTGGCAGGACCAGGTGCTCACGCTGCGCGAGCAGGTCGCCGCGATGCAGGAGCCGCCGCTCCCCTGGGCGTAACCTGCACCGTCGCGGCGCGGCCGCCGATCTGCTAGAGTCCCACGCCTCTTCGGCCCGCGGATGAGCCGCCGGCCGCCAACCAGGGAGCGCAAGAATGAAACTCAGTCAGCTTGTCGTCGGATTGGCCCTGTCGGCCCTCGCCGCGGCGCCGGCCCTCGCCCAGAGCAAGGGCGGCCGCGCCGCCGCCGTGGCCGTCAAGACCACCGCGACGGTCGTCGCCGTCGACCACAAGAACCGGATCGCGGCGCTGGAGGGCCCCGGCGGCAACGTCGTCGAGGTGCACGTGGGCCCGGAAGCGGAGAATTTCGACCAGGTTCGGGTCGGCGACAAGGTGGACGTGGAGTTCCTGGAAGCGGCTGCGCTGGAGGTCAAGCCGGCGGCCGGCAACACGCCGGGCTTTGCCGTCGTCCGCTCGACCGAGCGGGCCGCCAAGGGCGACGCGCCCCGCGGGATGATCACCAGCACCGTGTTCGCCACGGTCCGAGTGGACGCGATCGACCACAAGGCGCGCACCGTTAAGATCACCGGCCCGCGCGGCCGATCGGTGACGGTCCGCGTCCCGGACGATGCGCCCAACTTTGACAAGGTCAAGAAGGGCGACCTCGTCTCGATCACCTACTTCGAAGGACTGGCGATGTCGCTGCGCAAGCGGTGATCGCCTAGTACCAGATCGCCATCGGCAACCCGGCGCCGTCGACCTCCGGCGGCGCCGGCAGCGAGATCCCGACGCCGCGGCAGATTCTCGCCGCTGACCACAGCACCGCCAGCGCATCCAGCACGTCATCGGGCTGCGCCTGTCCGCGGGGCACGGCGGCCAGCGCCGCCGCCACGGATCTCGCCCCGTAAACGCTCCGCAGCAGCCGCCGACGGCGGGCATGGCCTTCGCGTCCGCGCTTCGGCGCCGCGACCGCGGCGCCGCCGTTCAATGCGGCGAAAGCCACTTCCGGGTGCACTTCGTAGACCCTCGATCGCAGCGCCGGGCGCGCGCGCAACAGCGCGTCCCATTCACGGATCTTGGGCACGATGTTCCAGGCGTGCGGCCCGAAGCCGCGCCCGTCCGCGAGGCGGTGCAGCCGGTCGGCCTGCGCCCGCGTGGCCGCGCCCAGGATGGGGCGGATCGGCGCCGGAAACACGCTGGACGCGCGCGGGCGCCCCAGCACGCGCCGCGCGGCGGCGTCGCACGCACGCGGCCCCGCCTCGGTCAGGCCGATCGGGATGTCGACGGCGATGACGGCGGCATCGGCCAGGCCGTCCGCGACTTCGGCGGCGTCCGCGAACACGGCGATGCGCGGCGCTCCGCCGCCGGTGTCTGCGATCGCCGCCACCCAACCCGCCTTGCAGCCGTCGATGCCGGCGAGCAGCGGCACGCGCCGGGCCTCAGCGCCGCACTTCCGCCAGCAGTTGCGGCAGGTTGACGCTGCGGGCGCGCGCCTCGATCTCGCCGGCGTAGCGGCTCTGCAGGCCCTTGGCTTCGCCGAGCATGCCCTGGAACGCCTCGCGAAGATCGGCCGCGCTCAGCGCGCGTCCGCCGGCGTAGTAGCGCTTGGCGACGTGGCCGAGCGCGTAGGTGGTGGCGAACGAGAGCCCCGAGCTCACCGCCTGGCGCCCGAGCCCGCCGAGCAGGCCGCCGCCGACCTTTTTCAGCAGGCCGCCGATCAGTTTCGCGCCGACCTGCTCGACGTACTGCGAGGTCAGGCCGACACCCGCGGTGGCGAGGAAGTCCTTGATGTGGCCGCGGTCGAGCTCGAAGCCGTGCGCCTTGCCGATGCGGTACACCATCTTCATCTGCAGCGGGATGATGGCCACGGTCGCGAGCGAATCGGGCAGCAGCTCGAGCGCGCCGTTGAGAATCGCGTAGTTGAGGATCATGCGGTCCATGTCGGCGCTCGCCATGGTGCTCGCGTAGGCGGGCTCGGCCGTCGTCGGCACGGCGAGCGGCGCCGCGGCCACGGCGTCGGCCTCCCGCACGAACGACTCCGCGCGGACGTGGTCGAGGCCGAGCTCGCGCTCCAGGCCGACCAGGAAATCGCGCTCCGCCGCCGTCGGCGCGCCGTCGGCCTCGCACACCACCACCGCCATCTCGTAAGCGAGCTGCCGGTGCTCCGCGGTCGCGAGCGGCTGCACCGCCGCGGCCAGCGTCACGCGCCTGAGCAGCACGTCCTGCAGCAGCTGCGGCGGCACTGCGCCGCCGAACGACGCCGCGATGCCCTTCACGGCCTCGCGCTCGGCGGCGCTCTTGCCGCCGTCGGCGAATGCCGCCATCAGGGCGACGGTGAGTATGGCTCGCTGCTCCGGCTCCGGCATGACTTCTCCCCAGGTTTCTTGCGAGCGGTCAGAAGCGCTGCCGCGGGAAAAGTTCCCTACAGCCCCGCGGTCGGGCTCGGAATGCGCGCGTTGACGGCGTCGATCCCGGCCAGCAGATCGGCGTCGAGCTCCACCGTCGCCGCCGCCAGGTTCTGCGTGAGCTGTTCGACGCTCGTGGCGCCCAGGATCGTCGAGGTGGTGAACCAGCGGCTGCGCACGAAGGCGATGGCGACGTCGGCGAGCCGCAGGCCATGGCGCTTCGCCAGCGCGGCGTACTCCTCGGCGGCGCGCGCGACGCCTTCGCGCCGGTAGCGCTCGCCGAAGTTCTCGAACAGCGTGAGCCGCGCCCCGGCCGGGCTGGCGCCGCCGACGTACTTGCCCGCCAGCACGCCCATGGCGAGCGGGCTGTAGGCGAGCAGCCCGACCTTTTCGCGGAAGCACGCCTCGGCGAGGTCGTAGTCGAACGTGCGCGACACCAGGTTGTAGCTGTTCTGGATCGTCACCGGCCGCGCGAGGCCGTTCTCGCGCGCGAGGCGGCTGAACTCGCACACGCCCCAGGCGGTTTCGTTGGACACGCCCCACGCGCGGATCTTGCCGGCGCGCTTGAGCTCGTCCATCGCCCGCACCTGCTCCAGCATCGGCACCTGGGCCTTGTCGCCCTCCTTCGACGGATCGAAGCGCGAGGTGCCGAACATCGGCACGTTCCGCTGCGGCCAGTGGATCTGGTAGAGGTCGATGTAGTCGGTCTGCAGGCGCTTCAGGCTCAGCTCGCAGGCCTCGTGGATGTTGGCGCGGGTGAGATCGGTGCGCCCGCCGCGCACCCAGTCGCGCCGGCCGGGTCCGGCCACCTTGGTGGCGACGATGACGCTGTCGCGCCGTGCGCGTCCCAGCCAGCTGCCCAGAATCGTCTCGGTGCTCCCCATCGTGCGCGGCCCCGGCGGGATCGGGTACATCTCCGCGCTGTCGATGAAGTTGACGCCGTGGGCCAGAGCGCAGTCGATCTGCGCGTGGGCCTCGGCCTCGCCGTTCTGCTCGCCCCAGGTCATGGTGCCGAGGCAGAACTCGGATACGCTGAGATCGGTGTCGGGTATCGTGTTGCGTCGCATCGGTCCTCGCGGCGGGTTCCGGCGGCACGCCGCCGCCGGCGTTACTTTCGCACACCTGTCGCCGCCCGCGCGATAAACCCCGTAGACTCACGCAACGGACGATTTCCGGCATCCCGGCACCCGCCATGGCCCTGCGCGACCTTCTCTCCCGCCTGATCGGCGCCGCCCCCGCCGAGGCGGCCGACGACTTCCCGCCCCACGTAGAAGCGATGGTGCCGACGCTCGTCGATCTGATCGCCGAGGAAGTGGAGCCCCGGCTCAAGCTGCTGCCGGGCTACCGCGGCAAGCTGGAGCCGTCGGTGCGCAAGACCATCGCCTACCTGCGCGGCTTCGGCCCGGACCTGCAGGCACCGCTGCCGCTCTCACCCCGCGAGTGGAACAGCGATCCGCGGCTGAACGGGTTTTTCGCCACCGCGGGCGACATCACCGACACGCTCGCGCGCAGCCGCGAGCTGCGCGCGCATTTCGCGGGTCATCCGGCCGACGCCGAGGCCTACGCCGTGCTCAGCATGGAGCGCCACGAGCGCA
>CAZGTK010000169.1:0-5960 GCA_964528415.1 uncultured Burkholderiales bacterium
GGTGACGATGCCCAGGGTGCCCTCGGCGCCGATGAACAGCTGCTTCAGGTCGTAGCCGGTGTTGTCCTTGCGCAGACCCCGCAGGCCGTCCCACACGCGGCCGTCCGGCAGCACCACCTCGAGGCCCAGCACCAGGTCGCGTGCGTTGCCGTAGCGCAGCACGGTCTCGTCGTCGGCGTTGGTCGACAGGTTGTCGCCGATCTGGCAGCTTCCCTCCGCGCCGAGGCTCAGCGGGAACAGGCGGTCGGCGTCCGCCGCCGCCTCCTGGATCGCCTGCAGGACGCAGCCGGCCTCGACGGTGAGCGTGTTGTTGGCGGGGTCGAGCTCGCGGATGCGGTTCATGCGCGCGAGCGACAGCACGATCTGGCGCCGCCCGGTCACCGGGACCGACCCGCCGCACAGGCCCGTATTGCCGCCCTGAGGCACTACGGCCACGCCGGCTTGCGCGCACGCGGCCACCACCGCCGCCACCTGCCCGGTGCTCGCGGGGCGCACCACCGCCTCCGCGTCGCCGCGATAGCGCCCGCGCCAGTCCTCCAGGTACGGCGCGGTGTCACCGGGATCGGTGAGCACGCCGACACCGCCGACGATGGCGCGCAGCCGGTCGGCGAACGCTGCCGCCTTCACGCCGGGTTCGCCCATCGCCGCGCTACTTCTTGCACTCGCCGATGCGCCGGCCGCTCATCACCTGACGCATTTTCATCGGCTGGCCGCCGTCGGCGGTCATGGCGCTGTTGATCTCGCCCGTGAAGGTATCGCCCTTGTAGGTAATGCGGCCGGCGCTCTCGATGGTCTGGCCCGACTGCTTGCACACCGTGCTCCAGCTGACGGTGTCGCCGGTGACTTTCGGCTCCACCTTCGTGCAGTGGGGGCTCTGCTCGGCGCGCTCCGCCTTCGGCACCAGGTTGTCCTTGGTGACGCAGTACTTCACGGTCTGGGCCGGCATCGGCGCCGGCTGGCCGTTCATCTCCATCTTGAGGGTCATTTCCCACTGACCCTCGCGCACGTTGGGAGCGGCGTGAAGGGCGAGGCTCGCGGCCGCGAGCACGGCCATCAGGGCGATACGTCTCATGGGGTACTCTCCGAAGGGCGAGGGATGGGACCGGCAGGCGGCTCAAGCTAGCACACGGTTCCGCGCGCTTCAACGCGCCGCCACGAGCGGCGGCCGGCGCTGGCCGACGCCCGTGGCCTGCTCGAACGCGTGGGCCAGCTGCAGCACGCCGAAATCGTCGCGGTGGCGGCCGACGATCTGGATGCCCACCGGCAGGCCATCGCCGGTGAAGCCACAAGGCACCGAGATCGACGGATGGCCCGTGACCGTGATGAAGTAGCAGGTTTTCATCCAGTCGATATAGGTCACCGAGGGCACGCCGTCGATCTGCGGCGGGTACTCCTGCTCCACCGGGAACGGCGGCACCTGGTTCACGGGCAGCACCAGGAATTCGTAGCGCTGCATGAACTCGCGCATGCGATGGTAAAGCGCCGTGCGGCGCGCCTCGGCGCGCGCGAGCTGCGGTCCGGTGACGGCGCGGCCCTGCTCGGCGTTCCAGACCACCGTCTCCTTCAGCAGCTCGCGGCGGTTCTCCAGCAGGTCGGCGACGCGCAACTCCATGCGCCAGGCCCGCCAGAGGCGGAAGATCTCGTCGGCGTCGGCCAGGTCGGGCTCCGCCGCCTCGACGACGCAGCCGAGGTCCTCGAACACGTGCCGCCGCGCCTGCAGGGCTTCGGCCACGCGCAGGTCCACCGGCAGCCCGCCCAGGTCGCGGCTCCAGGCGACGCGCGCGCCGCGGAAGTCGCGCGCCAGCGGCGCCGCGAACGCGCTGCCGGGCGTCTCGAGCGCGATCGGCGAGCGGTCGTCGGGGCCGGCCAGCGCGGAGAGCATCAGCGCGCAGTCGGCGACGGTGCGCGCCATCGGGCCGGCCACCGTGAACGGATACCACGCGAGCTGGTCGGGCCAGGTCGGCACGCGTCCCGGCGACGGCCGGAAGCCCACGACGTTGCAGAAGTTGGCGGGGTTGCGCAGCGACCCGCCGAGGTCGGTGCCGTCCGCCAGCGGCACCATGCCGCAGGCGAGCGCGACGGCGGCGCCGCCGCTGGACCCGCCGCAGGTCCTGCTCACGTCGTACGGGTTGAGCGTCGCGCCGAACACCGCGTTGAAGGTCTGCCCGCCCGCGCCGAACTCCGGCGTGTTGGTCTTGCCCACCGAGATCGCCCCGGCGCGCTTGAGCCGCTCCACCGGCAGCGCGTCGGCATCCGGGACGTGGTCGGCGTACGCCGGCGAGCCGAACGTGGTCCGCACGCCCCTCGTCGGGAACAGGTCCTTGTGCGCCACCGGCAGGCCGTGCAGCGCGCCGACGGCGTCGCCGCGCGCGAGACGCTCGTCGGCCGCCTTGGCCTCCGCCAGCGCCGCTTCGGCGGTGAGCGTGACGATCGCGTTCACCTTCGGGTTCATCGCGTCGATCTGCCGCAGATGCGCCCGCATCACCTCGACCGCGGAGAGCTGGCGGGCGCGCAGCGCTCGGGCCAGCTCGATTGCCGTCATGAAGCAGATGTCGTCGGTCATGTCACTGAACGCTCACGGCAGAGACGACGCGGCGCAGAGAAGGCCCGGCACGCGCCTTCGCCGCACGGCAAGCAACGGAGCGCGAAAGGTCATATCCGGGCATCGTCCTCGGCGTCCTTCGCGTACGTCTCGTCCTCCGCGGTTCCAGCCTTGCGTCATTGCTGCGCGCCTGTGCGGTGAAAACGGCGATCATCTCCTGTGCTCGAGTGCCTTCTTGCGGATGGCGGAGAGCGTGGTGCGCGTGGTGATGGCATCGGGATCGACGACGAGCTCGATCAGCGCCGGTCTCCCGCTCGCGAGCGAGCGCTCGAGCGCCGGGCCGAACTCGGCCGTGGCGCGCACCGTCTCGCCATGCGCGCCGTAGGAGCGCGCCAGCGCCGCGAAGTCCGGATTGTCGAGCCCGGTGCCGTGGATGCGCTCGGGGTACTCGCGCTCCTGGTGCATGCGGATCGTGCCGTACATCGCGTTGTTGACCACCAGGAACAGCACGTTGGCGCGGTACTGCACCGCGGTCGCCAGCTCCTGGCCGGTCATGAGGAAGCAGCCGTCGCCGGCGAAGCACACGACGCTGCGCTCCGGATGCCGCAGCTTGGCGGCGATCGCTGCCGGGACGCCGTAGCCCATCGCGCCGCTGGTCGGCCCGAGCTGGCTGCGGAAAGGCCCGTACTGCCAGTAGCGGTGCACCCAGCCGCTGTAGTTGCCGGCGCCGTTGGCGACGATGGTGTCCGGCGGCAGCTTGACGTTCAACTCCCGCACCACCTGGCCGAGATCGAGGTCGCCGGGCATCGACGCCGGCTTGAGCTCCGCCTCGTAGTCCGCCCGCCCGCCCTGGAGCCACGCGCGCCAGCGTGAGCCGTCGACGGGCTCGAGCGCGGCGGCGGCGGCGGCGAACTCGGGCATGCCGCTCGCGATCAGCAGTTCCCCCTGGTACACGTGCCCCAGCTCGTCGGCGTCGGGGTGCACGTGCACGAGCGGCTGCTTCGGCACCGGCGGCTCGATCAGCGTGTAGCCGCCGGTGGTCATCTCGCCCAACCGCGGACCGACGGCAATCAGCAGGTCGGTGTCGCGCACGCGCTTGGCCAGCGCCGGATTGATGCCGATGCCGACGTGGCCCACGTAGTGCGCATCGCGGTTGTCGATCAGGTCCTGGCAGCGGAACGACACCGCCACCGGCAATCCGTTGCGTTCGGCGAACGCGCGGACGTCGTCGCAGGCGCGGCGGTTCCAGTCCCCGCCGCCGAGCAGCACGAGCGGCCGCTCGGCCCGCGCGAGCCGCTCGCGCAGCAGCGCCATGTCGGCGGCCGACGGCGAAGCCGCCACGCGGCGATACGGTTTCGTATCGGCCACGGCCGCCTGCTGCGTGAGCATGTCCTCGGGCAGCGCCAGCACGACGGGGCCCGGGCGTCCGGACACCGCGGCGTGGAACGCGTGGCTCACCAGCTCGGGAATCCGGTCCGGCCGGTCGATCTGCGCCACCCATTTGGCCATCTGCCCGAACATGCGGCGGAAATCGACCTCCTGGAACGCCTCGCGCTCGACGAAGTCGCCCCCCACCTGGCCGATGAAGAGGATCATCGGCGTCGAATCCTGGAACGCGGTGTGCACGCCGATGGAGGCGTTGCAGGCGCCCGGACCGCGGGTCACGAAGCAGATGCCGGGCCTCCCGGTCAGCTTGCCGTGCGCCTCCGCCATGTTGGCGGCGCCGTTCTCGTGCCGGCAGACGATGAGACGGATCGCCTCGCGCGCGTCGTGCAACGCGTCCAGCACCGCCAGGTAGCTCTCGCCGGGCACGCAGTACGCCGTGTCCACGCCGTGGACGCGCAGCGCGTCCACCAGCAGCTCGCCGCCGGTGCGCTCGGTCGGGACGCCCTTCACGGCGATGGGCCCCCGTGCCGCCGGCAGGCATGTCGTGCGACTTCCGGCATCTCCTCCCCCGCCTTCCGTTCTACCCGCGACGCGGCTCGACGCTGTCGGTCAGCATCCGCGTGCGGGCGTTCTCGATGTGGGCGCGCATGGCTCGGCTCGCCGCCGCCGGGTCCTGCTCCCGGATGGCCTCGAACACGCGGGTGTGCTCGGCCTGAACCAGCCGCATGCGCTCGACGCTCGCCCGAAGACTGAGGTTACGCGCAACGCGCATGCCGTGAAAAGTGTGCACCGAGAGCGCCTGCATCGCCGACTCGAACAGCGCGTTGGCGGTGGCGCGCGCGACGGCGTTGTGGAAGCGGATGTCGGCTTCAACGCCGACCTCGCGCGCGGCGATGACGCGCTCCAGCTCGTCCAGCGCGGCCTGCATCTCGACGAGGTCGTCGTCGCTGCGCCGCGCTGCGGCCAGCGCCGCCGCCTCGCCTTCCAGGGCCATGCGCACCTCGAAGCAGCGCATCAGGTCCGCGACCGAACCGATCGGCGCGAGCCGCAGGAACTCCGGCGCCGGGCGCCGCTGCACGTAGGAACCGGAACCGTGGCGCGAAACGACCACGCCATCGGCGCGCAGCCGCGACAGCGCCTCGCGCACCACCGGCCGCGAGACGCCGTACGCCTCGGCCAGGCGCGACTCCGAGGGCAGCCGCTTGCCTTCCGCGTAGCGACTGCCGGCGATGTGGCCGAGGATTTCCTCGTAAACCGAATCCGCCAGCTTGGCCGGCTTGCGCACGGCGCCGACCGGAACGGCGGCAACGGATTTGGCGGTCTTGGGCATGGCTCGTCGGGCCGTCTTGCGGGCGGCCTTGCGCCGAATCATGCCGCCCGGTTGTCAAGTTGTAAAGCAACTTTTGACCGGCGCCGCGGGTCGTGGTTAAACTGCCTGCCCACGCCCGCCGCGCGCGCCGCGGCAACCCGACACGGGGGAGGAGATGCGAAAGAAAAAAGCGGAGGAGCTGCGCTCCCACCGCTGGTACGGGGTCGACGACCTGCGCTCGTTCGGCCATCGCTCGCGCTCCGCGCAAATGGGCTACGCGCGCGAGGACTACGCCGCCAAGCCCGTCATCGCGATTACAGCCGGTGAAGAAGATCGTTTGGCCGTCGGCAGCGATTGAGGCCACGCCTTCGTTCTCACCGGTGTTCACTGGGGGGCCAAGGTTCACTGGTGGAGTAAAGACGGTGTCCAGGCGATTTGCTTTGGTTGTAAACCAAAAATCATGGCCACCAACCCCGCCGGCCCGGTCGCTCACAAAAAAGAGGGTGCGACCATCGGCAGTGATTGTTGGCGCATACTCTAGATCCGTTGTGTTGACAACGGGTCCAAGGTTGCGGATTTGGAACTTTTTGATGTCTTGATCGCCGCCCGGTGGTTGCGCATGCAGCAGTGTGCTGCTTAGAAGGCTTAGCGCAACCAGGGCAAGCAGGGAGGGAAGGAGGGAGCGCAGGCGCATCGCATACACCGCCGACTTGTGTTGGTTGT
>CAZGTK010000170.1:0-1116 GCA_964528415.1 uncultured Burkholderiales bacterium
GTGGACGTCCATGCGCGGCGCGTCGACCTCAGCGCGCCTGCGCCGCCTGAGCCATCACCTCGGCGGCGAAGTCGGACTGCTTCTTCTCGATGCCCTCGCCGACCACGTAGAGCGCGAAGCGGTTGACGCCGGCGCCCTTCGACCTGAGCAGCGCATCGATCGTCTGCTTGTCGTCCTTGACGAACGGCTGGCCGAGCAGGGTGACCTCCTTGAGATACTTCTGCACCGTGCCCTCGACGCGCTTGGTCAGTATCTCGGACGGGATCGTCTTGCCCGATTTCGCCGCGTCCTCGGCAGCCTTCTCGGCCGCGACGCGCCGCTCGGCCTCCAGGGCCTCGGACGGGATGCCCGCCGCATCGAGCGCCTTCGGCTTGCTCGCCGCGATGTGCATCGCGAGGTCCTTGCGCAGGGCCTCGTCGCCGCCGCTCACGTCCACCAGCACGCCGATCTTGGCGCCGCCGTGCACGTAGCTCGCCACGTTGCCCGCGGCGGCGATGCGCACGAACCGGCGCACCGACAGGTTCTCGCCGATCTTGCCCACCAGCGCCTTGCGCACCTCCTCCACCGAAGAGGCGCGGTAGGGCATCGCCGACAGCGCCGCCACGTCGGCCGGATTCCCGTCCGCCACCAGTCGCGCGAGGTCCGCGGCGAACGCCAGGAAGTCGTCGTTCTTGGCGACGAAGTCGGTCTCGCAGTTCACTTCCACCATCGCCGCGAGCTTGCCGTCGGCCGCCACGTGCGTGGCGACGACGCCCTCGGCGGCGATCCGCCCGGCGGCCTTGGCCGCCTTGCTGCCGAGCTTCACGCGGAGGATCTCCTCCGCCTTGGCCATGTCGCCGCCGGCCTCGGTCAGCGCCTTCTTGCATTCCATCATCGGCGCGTCGGTGCGATCGCGCAGTTCCTTCACCATGCCCGCGGTGATTTCCGCCATGCCTGCAAACTCCCGATTTCCCTGGAACCGCCGCGCCCCGTCGCGGGCCGCGGCATGTCGATCAAAAAAGGGGGCTTGCGCCCCCGTTTGTCACGCTCGCGCTTCTTCCGCCGAATCGACCTCGACGAACTCCTCCTCCACCATCTCGCGCACCACCTGGCTGCGCCCCTCGAGGATCGCGTCGG
>CAZGTK010000170.1:1126-5956 GCA_964528415.1 uncultured Burkholderiales bacterium
CACGCCGCGCGCGTAAAGACGGATCGCCCGGCTCGAGTCGTCGTTGCCGGGAATGACGTAGGCCACGCCTTCCGGCGAGTGGTTGGTGTCGACGACGGCGATGACCGGAACGCCTAGCTTGTTGGCCTCCGCCACCGCGATCTTGTGGTAGCCGACGTCGATCACGAACACGGCGTCCGGCAGCGAATTCATGTCCTTGATGCCGCCGAGGCTGCGGTTCAGCTTGTCCATCTCGCGCTGAAGCTGCAGTCCCTCCTTCTTCGACAGCCGCTCGATGGAGCCGTCCTGCACCATGGTCTCCAGCTCCTTCAGGCGCTTCACCGACTGCTTGACGGTCTTGAAATTGGTGAGCATGCCGCCGAGCCAGCGGTAGTCGACGTAGGGGGCGCCGCAGCGCTGGGCCTCCTCGGCGACGATCTCGCGCGCCTGGCGCTTGGTGCCGACGAACAGGATCGTGCCCTTGTTCGCCGCCAGCTGCCGCACGTGGCCGAGGGCCTCGACGTACATCGGCAGCGATTTCTCGAGATTGATGATGTGGATGCGATTGCGATGCCCGAAGATGAACGGCGCCATCTTCGGATTCCAGTAACGGGTCTGATGCCCGAAGTGCACGCCGGCCTCGAGCATCTGCCGCATGGTGACAGACATGAACGAACTCCTTGAAGCAAGGGTTGAACCTCCATTCGCCAGACTCCATCTCAACCCGCTTTGCGGGTCACCCTCGCCATGGCGAATGTGCGTTTTTTCGCTTTCCCAAACAGGGCGTTAAGCGAATTTAAAAGTTTAGCATCAAAGGCCCCGCGCGCTCAACCGCGAAGCGAGTTTCATTGTCAGTCCGGGGCCGATCCACTATCCTAGCGGGCTGCGCCGGGCACCCGTGAAACCCTGCCTCGCCCGCGCAACCTTCTGATTGATATGGCGATTACGATCAAGACCCCGGACGAGATCGAAAAGATGCGGGAGGCGGGACGCCTCGCCGCCGAAGTGCTCGACTTCGTCGAACCCCACGTCGTCGCCGGCGTCACCACGGGCGAGCTCGACCGGCTCTGCCACGACTACATGGTCAACGTGCAGAAAACCGTCCCCGCGCCGCTGAATTACGCTCCGCCCGGCTATCCGCCCTACCCGCGCTCGATCTGCACGTCGGTCAACCATCAGGTTTGCCACGGCGTGCCGGGCGATCGGCGCCTCAAGGCCGGCGACATCGTCAACATCGACGTCACGGTGATCAAGGACGGCTTCCACGGGGACACCAGCCGCATGTTCGTCGTGGGCGATACCTCGATCCTCGCCCGCCGGCTGAGCCGCGTGACCTTCGAGGCCATGTGGCGCGGCATCCGCGCGGTGGCGCCGGGGCACCACCTCGGCGACGTCGGCCACGCCATCCAGACGTTCGCCGAGGCCGAGGGCTTCAGCATCGTGCGCGAGTTCTGCGGGCACGGCATCGGCCGCAAGTTCCATGAAGAGCCGCAGGTGCTCCATTACGGCAAGCCCGGCACCGGCGTGAAGCTCCTGCCCGGCATGGTGTTCACGGTGGAGCCGATGATCAACGCCGGCAAGCCCGGCATCCGCCAGCTGGCGGACGGCTGGACCGTCGTGACGAAGGACCACAGCCTGTCGGCTCAGTGGGAGCACACCGTCCTCGTCACCGAGAACGGCTTCGAAGTGCTGACCGTTTCCGCGGGTACGCCGGCGCCGCCCGCCTGAGCCATGGCCGCCGCCCACGAGCAGGTTCCGCTTCCGGAGCGGCTCGCGCCCGGACGCATCGCCCGCTACAAGGAGTCGCTTGCGCGCGGCCGCGCGGCGCTGCACGCCGCGTACCGCGACTCGCCCCGTCCCGCGATCTACTTGAGCCGGCACGCCCGCCTCGTCGACCGGCTGCTGCGCGACCTTTGGCAGGACGCCGGGATGCCCGCGTCGGCCGCGCTGGTGGCGGTCGGCGGCTACGGCCGCGCCCAGCTCTACCCGCATTCCGACGTCGACGTCCTGATCCTGCTGCCGCGCGCCGCCACGCCGGCGCTGGTCGAGCGCATCGAGACCCTCGTGGGGGCCCTGTGGGATGTCGGCCTCGACGTCGGCCACAGCGTGCGCACGATCCCCGAGTGCCTGGAGCAGGCGGCGGACGACATCACGGTACGCACGACGCTGATGGAAAGCCGCCTCGTGAGCGGGTCGCGCCGGCTTTTTCGCGGCCTGCGGGAGGCGCTGCACGACGCCCTCGACGTCGAAGCGTTCTTCAACGCCAAGCGTCTCGAGCAGGACCAGCGCCACCAGCGCCACCACGAAACGTCCACCAACCTCGAGCCCAATCTCAAGGAAAGCCCCGGCGGCCTGCGCGACCTGCAGATGATCCTGTGGATCAGCCAGGCATGCGGCAGCGGCACGTCGTGGAAGGAGCTGGCGGCGCACGGCATCATCGCCGAGGAAGAGGCGCGCCAGCTGCGGCGCACCGAGTCGCTGCTGCAGGACCTGCGCATCCGCCTGCACGAGCTGGCGGGGCGCCGAGAGGACCGGCTGCTGTTCGACTATCAGCATCGCCTGGCCCAGGAATACGGGCTCGCGAGCCGCGGGCCGCGCCGCGCGAGCGAGCTGCTGATGCAGCGCTACTACCGCGCGGCCAAGGTGGTGGCGCAGCTGAACGTGATCCTGCTTCTCAACCTCGAGGCGCGCATCTCGCCGCCGCCGCCGGCCGAGCCCGAGGTGCTCAGCGATCGGTTCGAGGTCGCGAGCGGCCTGCTGCAGGCGCGCCGGGACGACCTGTTCGTGACCGAGCCGAGCGCGATCCTGGAAAGCTTCCTGCTGATGCAGACGCACCGCGGCATCAAGGGCCGCGACGCCCGCACCCTGCGGGCGCTGTGGCGATCGGTGCGCCAGGTCGGCGCGCGCCTGCGCCGAGATCCGCAGAGCCGGCGCATGTTCATGGACATCCTGCGCCAGCCGCACGGCGTCACCCACGAACTGCGCCGCATGCACCGCTACGGCGTGCTGGGCAGCTACATCCCGGCCTTCGGCCGCATCGTCGGCCAGATGCAGCACGACCTCTTCCACGTCTACACGGTGGACGTGCACACCCTGATGGTCGTGCGGAACCTGCGCCGCTTCGCGCTGCCCGAGTTCGCCCACGAGTACCCGTTCTGCAGCCGCCTGATGGCGGAGTTTGAGCGCCCCGAGGTGCTCTACCTGGCGGCGCTGTTCCACGACATCGCCAAGGGCCGCGGCGGCGACCACTCGACGCTGGGCGCGGTGGACGCTCGCCGTTTCTGCCGCCAGCACGACCTGGCGAAGGACGACGCCGAACTGGTGGCCTGGCTGGTGCGCCACCACCTGGTCATGTCCAACGTGGCGCAGAAGCACGATCTGGCCGACCCCGCCACCATCGCGCGCTTTGCCGGCCAGGTCGGCAGCTACCGTCGCCTCGTCGCGCTCTATCTGCTGACCGTCGCCGACATCCGCGGCACCAGCCCCAAGGTGTGGAACGCGTGGAAGGCCAAGCTGCTGGAGGACCTGTTCCGCCTCACCCGCCACCACCTCGGCGGGACCCGGCCGGGCGCGGCCAGCCTGCTGGAGACGCGCCGGGCGGAAGCGCAGCGGCTGCTGCGGCTCTACGCGGTTCCGGACGGGGCGGAGGATCGGCTCTGGTCGCAGCTCGACGTTGTCTACTTCCTGCGCCACGAGCCGCAGGAAATTGCCTGGCACGCGCGGCTGCTCAATTACCGTGTCGATACGGCCGATCCCGTGGTCAAGGCGCGGCCGAGCCCGATCGGCGAAGGCGTCCAGGTCATGGTCTACTGTCCCGACCGGCCGGAGCTGTTCGCGCGCATCTGCGACGGCTTCGCGCGCATCAACTTCAACATCATGGACGCGAAGATCCACACCACGCGCCACGGCTACGCGCTGGACAGCTTCCTGGTGATGGACCCCGACAACACGCCGCAGCACTACCGCGACCTCTCCACCTACATCGAGTACGAGCTCGCTCAGCATCTGGCCGACGGCGCGCCGCTGGGGCCGCCGCCCAGCGGCCGCATGAGCCGGCAGATGCGGCACTTCCCCATCGTTCCCGTCGTGCGCGTGCGGCCGGACGACTACGGCAAGCACCGCGTGCTGTCGATCGTCGCCGGGGACCGGACGGGACTGCTCTCCCGCATCGCGCGCGTGCTGCTCGCCCACGGCGTCAACGTGCACAGCGCCAAGATCACGACCCTCGGCGAGCGCGCGGACGACACGTTCCTGATCTCGGGCCGGCGACTGGACGACGACCGCGACCTGGTCCGCCTCGAGACCGAGCTGATCGACACCCTGCGGGTGTGACCCGACGGCGCGCGCCGTCGCGCCCTACTCTTCCGGCGGCGGCTGGCCCGGAAACAACACCTCGGTATAGCCAAAGCGGCTGAAGTCGCGCACCCGCATGGGGTAGAGGATGCCGTCGAGATGATCGCATTCGTGCTGCACGACGCGCGCGTGAAAGCCGCTCACCGTGCGGTCGATGACGCTGCCGTCCGGCGCCAGCGCCCGGTAGCGAACGCTGCGGTGCCTCGGCACGACGCCGCGCAGCCCGGGCACGCTGAGGCATCCCTCCCAGCCGTCCTCCAGCGCGGCGTCGACGGGCACGATCTCGGGATTGATCAGCTCGGTGTAGGGCACCGGCTCGGCGTCGGGGTAGCGGGGATTGCGCTCGACGCCGAAGATCACCACGCGCAGGTCGACGCCGATCTGCGGCGCCGCCAGCCCCGCGCCGTCGTAGGCGGCCATGGTATCGCGCATGTCGGCCAGCAACGCCGCCAGCTCGCCGGTGCCGACGCGCGCGACCGGCCGCGAGCGCCGCAGCAG
>CAZGTK010000171.1:0-5928 GCA_964528415.1 uncultured Burkholderiales bacterium
CGAGCCGCGGCCCTGGCAGAGGATGCCGCGGCTCTTGGCGAAGCGCACGATATCGTGGACGGTGAGGAAGTAGGCCTCGTACTCGAGCTCGGCGATCAGCGCGAGTTCGTGCTCGACGAGCCGCCGCACCTTGGGCGGCACGCCCGCGGGGAAGCGCTGCGCGAGGCCGGCCTCGGTCAGCGCGCGCAGGTGCGAGGCCGGCGTCTCGCCCGGCGGCGTCAGCTCGCGCGGGTATTCGTAGCGCAGGCTGTCGAGGGAAAAGGTGCAGCGCTCGGCCACGGCCAGCGTCTCCAGCAGGAGCTCCGGCGGATAGATGCTCGCCAGCCGCTCGATGGGCCGCAGGTGACGCTCGCCGCTGGGGTGCAGTCGGTGGCCGGCCTGCGCCAGCGTGCACTTCTCCCGGATCGCCGTGAGCGTGTCCTGCAGCGCGCGCCGCGCGCGCACGTGCATGTGCACGTCGCCGGCCGCCACCAGCGGCAGGCCGGTGGCGCGCGCGAGCGCGGTGAGTTGAGACAGATACACGCGGTCATCGGGTCCGGCGGCGAGCTCCGCCGCCGCCCACGCGCGTTCGCCGAACACGTCCTTCACCCAGCGCGCGGCGGCCGCTTCGGGCTGCGGTCCCGGCAGCCACAGCGCCAGGCAGCCGGGAATGCCGTCGGCGAAATCCTCGCGCCCGAGGCGATAGGCGCCCTTCGCCGCGTTGCGCCGGCCGCGGGTGATGAGCGCGGACAGGTTGCCGTAGCCGTCACGGCCGGTGGCGAGGAGCGCGAGCCGGAGTCTTGCGTCGAGCGTGAACTCGGCGCCGACCAGGAGCTTGAGCCCCGCGTCTCTGGCGGCGACGTGGGCGCGCACGATGCCGGCGAGCGAGCATTCGTCGGTGAGCGCCAGCGCGCCGTAGCCGAGCGCGCGGGCGCGCTCCACCAGCTCCTCCGGGTGGGACGCGCCGCGCAGGAAGGTGAAGTTGCTGATCGCGTGCAGTTCGGCGTAGGCGGGGCGCATGGCGGGAGGCCGGTACCTGTACAAAAGTATAGTACCGAGGACCGCCGGCCGGGGGGCGGCCCGCAAGCGCGAAAAAAAGCCCCGGCAGAGCCGGGGCTCGGAGTGCGGGTCGGGCGGCGCGATCAGTTCGGCAGCACGACCGTATCGATGACGTGAATCACGCCGTTGGTGGCCATGATGTCGGTCTTGATCACCTTGGCATCATTCACCTTCACACCGCCGGCCGAGGCCTCGATCATGAGCGGCTGGCCCTCGACCGTCGCCACCTCACCCGATTTCACCTGGTCGGAGGTCACCTTGCCGGGGACCACGTGGTAGGTCAGAACCTTGGTGAGCTTCGCCTTGTCGGCCAGCAGAGCGTTCAGCTGGTCTGCCGGAATTTTGGCGAACGCGGCGTCGGTCGGTGCGAACACCGTGAACGGGCCCGAACCCTTCAGCGTGTCGACAAGACCCGCCTGCTGCAGCGCCTTGGCCAGCGTGTTGAACTGCCCGGCCGACACGGCGGTATCGACGATGTCGGCCTTCGCCATCGCGGCCTTTTCCATGCCGCCCTTGCCGGCGGAGTACCCGCCCGCCACCGCGGCCGAAACTGCACCAAGAGTAAGCGCGACCGACGCGGCAGCGACGGTCAGAAGTTTGGAACGCAGGATCATCTCGTGCTCCTTCAGTTAGATAGGAAAGATGAGGGCGTTCGGTCGACCAAACTGTTGTCTAGGACAAAAGGCAGGGAGGCGGGTTCCGTGACGTTTTCAAGAAAAAACGATCGCGCGAACGAATCATGCGAAGACGCCGTGCAGGTACCATGCAGCCGGCGCCCGGCGGTCGCGGAATACCCAGAACGTTTCGCCCTGGGAGTTGCGGGCGACGTAGTAGTCGCGCGCCACGTCGGCGCCGTCCCACCAGCCGGACTCGATGCGTTCGGGGCCGGCCAGCAGCACGAGCGGCGCGTCCAGCAGCGGCGCGCCGTCGCGGCTCGCGAGCCGCCGCGGTGCCGGCAGCAGCCACAGCGGGCGGCGATGTGGGAAGCGCGGCGTGTCGCCGGCCGGCGCAGCCTCGCTTTCGCGGTGCGCGCGCTCCGGGCGGTGGTCGGGAAACGGCGCCAGCCAGGTCACCGCGTCGTCGCCGAGCCGCGCGCGCAGCCGCGTGAGCAGCAGCTCGCGGTCCTCGGCGACGCGCTCGGCGCTGCCGAACAGGCTGTGGGTGGCGGAAGCGAGCGGCGCGGTTTCTTCGCCGGCGATGCCGACCGCGCTCACCGGCTGCGCCAGCACGGTGGCGCCGAGGCGCTCGCGCGCGAGGCGCGTGAGGTAGGCGCTGTCGCGGCTCGGCACGGCGAGCCTGATGGCGACGCGGGAGGTCGAGCGGCGCTCGTGCTCGAGCGTCACCACGAGCCGCGTGACGCCTTCGCCGCGCCCGGCCAGCCACCCGCAGAGTTCGGTCAGCATGCGGCGCAGACCGAAGACGAGCGCTTCGGCGTCGGCCACCGGCGCCGGCAGCTCGAGGCGGGCGGCGAACTGCCGCGGCGGCACGAAGGGCCGGCGCGGATCGGGCAGCCGTCCCAGCGCGCGGTCGAGCGCGTCGGCGAGCGCCTGGCCGTAGCGGCGGGCGAGACCGTCGCGCGGCAGGCGCAGGCATTCGCCGAGCGTCTCGACGCCGACACCGGCAAGGGAGTCGAGCGTCGCCGCGTCGAGGTCGAGCAGCGAAAGCGGCAGCGGTTCGAGCGCGGCGCGTAGCGCATCGATGTCGGCAATCAGCGCGGTCTGTCCGCCGCGCGCCAGCAACTCGGCGCCGAGCGCGGTGGGCGCGGCGGCGATCGTCGCGGCAAGCCCCAGCTCCTCGAGGCCGACGCGCAGCCGCCCGGCGAGGCGCTCCATGCCGCCGAACAGGCGCAGGCTGCCGCCGGTCTCCAGCAGCACGGCGTCGGGCGGCGCGAGGCAGGCGGTGGGCGTGAACTGCTGCGCCCAGGTGGCCACCCCTGCCAACGCTGCGCGCTCGGCGGCCTCGTCGCGCGGGTGCACGACGAGATCGAGCGCCAGCGCCCGGGCGGCGGATGCGGTCAGCCCGGGCGCAACGCCTTCGGCTCGCGCGCGCGGGCAGCACGCCACCACCGTGGGCCGCCGGCCGATGGTGGCGATCGCCACCGGCTCAGGCGGTCGCGCCCCACGGAGCTGCGCCTGCAGGGGAAGGCCCGGAAAATGGAGCGCGGTCCAGCGCATCGTGGATCTCGAGATGGATGGGCGCCACCCAGCCGCCGCGGCGCTTGAGTACCTCCACCTCCAGCCGGCCGTCGCGCGGGCGCAGCGCGAGCCGCAGCGGCGCGGGCGAGGCGGGAGCCGCGGCGGCATTGAACAGCGCGGCCCAGCACTTGCCTTCTTCGGCGGCGAGTTGCAGCCGCCGCAGCCGCCGCTCGTCGTCGACGCCGAGCCACGCCACCACCGCGGCGTAGGCGCCGGAGCGCAGGCACTGCTCGGTGGCCCACAGCGCGTCGAGCGGCGTCTTCGGGCGGATGACGGTGAGGCAGGCGAGGGAGATGCCCCGGGCGGCGAGCGCCGGCGCGTAGGGGAGGTGGGGTGGAGAAACGAACGCGCCGAACTCGCCGCCGCGGGACAACCGGGCGAGCGCCGGGACGATCAGCGTGAATTCGCCGATGCCCCGGCCGTGCAGAAGAAACTCGGTGAGGGCGCCGCGCGGCCAGCCGCCGCCCGGCAACACCCGGTCCAGCGCGGCGAAGCCGCTGGGAATGCCCGGCAGCGCCGCGCGCGCCGCGCCGTCGCCGCGCCAGAGCGCGGGGTGCTGCAGCAGCGGATCGATGGCGGGCATGGTGGGCGGGCGCGGAGGGAGCCGGGAGCGCGGCGGATGAAAGAACGGAAACGGGATCGGTGCATCAGCATCGCGGCGGGAGGCCGGTGATGCGCGCCGTCAACGGCGCCCGCTGGCAGTCAACGGGATTCATTGCGCTGCCGGGCTCGCGCGCATGGCCTCGCGCGCGGCGGGACCGGATGGCGGCGGCATTCTTTTCAGCCGCGTAAGGCGCGCCTCGATGGCCCGGCGGCTGCGCTGGTGCTCCGCGGCCAGCTCGGCGAAGCAGAGCGCGCGCACGCTGTCCGGCTGCCGGCAGGGACTGCCGGCGGGAAACGCCTCGCCCGTGCGCAGATCGACGCCGTCGGCCAGCGCCTTGAGGATGCCAAGAGCCTTGTCGCGTTCCATGGTCGTCTCCCTCGCAGAGCAGGAATGCAGCGCGCCGGCGGACGCGCCCCTCACAACGCCTTGCCGCTGCGGATGACGCCGACGCCGATGCCCTCGATCACCAGCGGATCTTCCCGGAGGTCGAGGACGATAGGCTTGAAGTCCGGGTTCTCCGGCAGCAGCTGCACTTCGCGGCCACGGCGCCTGAGCCGCTTGACCGTGACTTCGTCGTTGATGCGCGCCACCACCACCTGGCCGGAGCGCGCCTCGCCGGTGCGGTGCACGGCCAGCAGGTCGCCGTCGAGGATGCCGGCGTCGCGCATGCTCATGCCGCGCACCCGCAGCAGGTAGTGCGCGTGCGGGCGGAACAGATTGGCGTCGAGCTGGAAGCGGGTTTCCACGTTCTGCTCGGCGAGGATCGGCGAGCCTGCCGCGACCCGTCCCACCAGCGGAATGCCGCCGGGCGCCGCCTTCAGGCGAATGCCGCGCGAGGCGCCGGGCAAGAGCTCGATGGCGCCCTTGCGCGCCAGGGTGCGCAGGTGCTCTTCGGAAGCGTTGGGTGAGCGGAACCCCAGCGCCTCGGCCATTTCGGCACGGGTCGGCGGCATGCCGGTGGCGGCCATAAAGTCGCGGATCCACTCCAGGATCTCGGCTTGGCGGGGGGTGAGCTCGTCCATGTTTTGTCGTCTTTGTACGGATATCCAGTACTGGAATTATATACAAAGAGCGGGCGGCAGCAAGCCATCCGGGCGCCCGGTGCAGTGTTTCCTCGACCTTGTTCCGGCTGCCGCGAACCATTGTTAACCCGCCGATTCCTGCACCGAACTGGTGCCTGCTATCCACCGCTGCCGGCCGTCGCTCCGGCGGTGCCGGTGCTGCCGCCGGGACGCTCCGCATCCGTTACCACAACATTTTGATTTCAATGACTATTGATGCCCTGCACAGAAAGTGACCCGAGGCGCAAATCTCCAGTCCTGGCAAGGCAATCCGCCCCGTCGGCGGCGGCTCATCCACACACTTATCCACAGCTTTTGTGGAGAAACCCGAAAAGCCTTGAGCAGGCTTGAGTTACCGTGTGATGGCGGATTCGTTACGCGGCGATTCGGGGCCCGGCGCGCGTGCCGCGAACGCGGCTTCGGCAAGGTGCATGCCAGCCATTGCAAAAGATTGGCTCGAGTGGTGTCATCGGCGAATGCCGCTCGAAGCCTTCCCGGCGACGGCAAACCCGACGCGAGGACAAACTCCCATGACCCTCGAAGAAAAGCTGCGGCGATGGTTCGAGCGCCCGGAGGTTCGGGCCTGCAACTGGGACGCCCGCCTGTTCTGGGTGCCGGCAGAAGACGGCTCGCCCTTCGGCCGCCTGCGGGTCGATCCGTGGGAACTGGAAGTGCTGCTGGCGACCGTGCTGGGGGAGCCCGCTGAGCATTACGCTGCCCTCAACGCCCGCGTGCTGGAGGGCGATCGGAACCGCGCGCTGCCGCGCGCGGACTTCATTGCCGCCAACGCGCGCCGCCACGAGCTGCCGCTGCTGACGCGCGCCGACGACGTGCCGCGAGACTGAGCGGCGTGCGCCGGCCGCCGCCGGCGTCGCGCCTACGCGGCGACCGACGGCAGGCCGGAGAGCGCCATCGCCAGCTCGGCCTCGTCGTACTCCTGGTCGGTGAGCTTGCCGGCGAAGTAGTCGATGTAGGCCTGCATGTCGAAGTGGCCGTGGCCGCAGAGGTTGAAGAGGATCGCGCGCGAGAC
>CAZGTK010000172.1:0-5914 GCA_964528415.1 uncultured Burkholderiales bacterium
GCGGCGCCGAGGTGGTCGCCATCGACCTGTCGCCGACGCTGGTGCGCCTCGCCCGCGAGCGCGCGCCGCACGACCTCGGCGCCGGGCGCGTCGAGTTCCGCGTCGGCGACATGCTGGACCCGGCTCTCGGCAGCTTCGATCACGTCGTCGCGATGGACTCCCTGATCCACTACCGCGCGCAGGACACGGTGCGGGTGCTCGCCGGCTTGGCCGCGCGCACGCGCGGGTCGATCCTGTTCACGTTCGCGCCGAGGACCGCTGCGCTGGCGGTGATGCACGCGGTGGGCCGCATGATTCCGCACCGCGAGCACCGCGCGCCGGCGATCGAGCCGGTCGGCGAGGCGCAGCTCAGGCGCCTGATCGCGCACGAGGCGGCGCTGCAGGGCTGGGCCCCGCGGCGCACCGAGCGCGTCGTCAACGGCTTCTACACCTCGCAGGCGCTGGAGGTCGCGCCGCAACGGTCATGATCGCCAAACGCCTCAACGCCGCCGTCATCCAGGGCTGGGCCCGGCTCGGGCCCCGCTTCCTGCCGTTCGCCGACGCGGCCAGCGCCGAGCTGCCGCTCGCGCGCCTGCTGCGCCTGGCGCTGTTCCAGGTTTCGGTGGGCATGGCGGCGGTGCTCCTGACCGGCACGCTGAACCGCGTCATGATCCTCGAGCTCGGCGTCCCGGCCTGGCTGGTGGCGCTGATGGTGTCGCTGCCGCTCCTCGCCGCGCCGTTCCGCGCGCTGGTGGGCTTCCGCTCCGACACCCACCGTTCGCACCTGGGCTGGCGGCGCGTGCCCTACATCTGGATCGGCACGCTGCTGCAGTTCGGCGGACTGGCGATCATGCCGTTCGCGCTGCTGGTCCTGTCCGGCGACGGCCACGGCCCGGCGTGGGTCGGCCAGCTCGGCGCGGCGCTCGCTTTTCTGCTGGTCGGCGCGGGCCTGCACACGACGCAGACCGCCGGACTCGCGCTGGCGGCGGACCTGGCGCCGGCGGCGTCGCGCCCGCGGGTGGTGGCGCTGCTCTACGTCATGCTGCTCGCCGGCATGGTGGGCAGCGCGCTCGTGTTCGGCGCGCTGCTCGCCGATTACACGCATCTCCGGCTGATCCAGGTGGTGCAGGGCGCGGCGCTCGCCACCATGGCGCTCAACGTCGTCGCGCTGTGGAAGCAGGAGGCGCGCGACCCGTCGCGCACCCGCCACGACCGCGCGCGGCCGGCGTTTCGCGAGAGCTGGCGCGCGTTCGTCGCGCGCAACCGCGCCGGCCGATTCCTGGTCGCGGTCGGCCTCGGCACCGCCGCGTTCACCATGCAGGACATCCTGCTGGAGCCCTACGGCGGCGAGATCCTGGGCCTGCCGGTGGGCGCCACGACCATGCTCACCGCGATCCTCGCCGGCGGCACGCTTGCCGCGTTCGCGCGCGCCGCGCGCCGCCTCGCCCGCGGCGCCGACCCGCATCGCCTCGCCGCCTTCGGCGCCGTCGCCGGCCTCGGCGCCTTCGCCGCGGTGATCTTCGCCGCGCCGCTGGAATCCGCCCTGCTGTTCCGCGCCGGGACGGCGCTGATCGGCTTCGGCGGCGGCCTGTTCGCCGTCGGCACCCTGACCGCCGCGATGGCCCGCGACCACGGCGGCGACACCGGCCTCGCGCTCGGCGCCTGGGGCGCGGTGCAGGCGTCGGCGGCCGGCATCGCGGTGGCGCTCGGCGGCGCGATCCGCGACGGCGTCGCCGCGCTCGGCGCGGCCGGCGTCCTGGGCGCCGCGATGGCGGGACCGGCCGTGGGCTACAGCGTCGTCTACCACATCGAGATTGCGCTCCTGTTCGCCACGCTGGTGGCGATCGGTCCGCTCGTGCGTTCCGCCCGGAACGAACCCGTGCCAACGTCGGCGACGAGGTTCGGCCTGGCCGAGTTTCCCAGCTAGACCCTTTTCAACTGAGGAGGTCACCATGCCCACTGGCGCGATCACCGGCTACATCGACGTGGCCCAGCTCGTTCTATATGCGTTCTGGATCTTTTTCGCCGGGCTGATCATCTACCTGCACCGCGAGAACAAGCGCGAGGGCTACCCGCTCGAATCCGACCGCACCGAGCGCACGGACCGCGTGCGGGTGCAGGGCTTTCCGGCGATGCCGGCGCCGAAGACGTATCGGCTGCCCCACGGCGGCACGGTGCGGGCGCCCTCGGGCAAGCGCGACGCGCGCCCGATCAAGGCCGCGCCGGTGGCGGGCTTCCCCGGCGCGCCGCTCGCGCCCACCGGCAACCCGATGCTGGACGGCGTCGGTCCGGCCGCCTATGCCGAGCGCGCCGACGTGCCGGACGTGACGGTCGACGGCAAGCCGCGCATCCTGCCGCTGCGCGTGGCCACCGATCACGTGCTCGAGGCGCGCGACGTCGATCCGCTCGGCAAGCCGGTGCTCGGCGCCGACGGCGAGATCGGCGGCACCGTGGTGGACGCCTGGGTCGACACGTCGGAGGCGTTCCTGCGCTATCTCGAGGTGCAGGTCTCGCCCGACGGCCGGCGGGTCCTGCTGCCGATCAACTTCGCGCGCATCCGGCCGGACGCGGTGCTGGTGAAGGCCATTCTCGGCCGCCACTTCGCCGACGTCCCCGGGCTCAAGAACCCGGACCGCGTCACGCTGCTGGAAGAGGACATCATCTGCGGCTACTACGGCGGCGGCACCCTGTACGCGACGCCGGCGCGCCAGGAGCCGCTCATATGAGCACGCCGGCGGAGAAGATCCGCGGCGTCTACGATCCGCTGCCCGAGGGCGAGCGCGTGCTCTGGCAGGGCGCGCCGGACTGGCGCCGGCTGGCGGTCAGCGCGTTCCACGTGCGCAAGGTGGCGCTCTATTTCGCCGTGCTGCTGGCGTGGAAGCTGGCGGCCGATCTGTACGACGGCAGTTCGATGGCGCAGGCCGCCGCCGGCAGCCTCTGGCTGGTCCTCGTCGCGGCGTGCGCGGCGGGGCTGCTGGCGCTGCTGGCGTGGCTGTCGGCGCGCACGACGATCTACGCGGTCACCAACCGGCGCGTGTTCCTGCGCGTCGGCATCGCGCTGCCGATCTTCGTCAACCTGCCGTTCACCGGCATCGACGCCGCCGCGCTGCGGCTCGACGCCGACGGCAGCGGCGACATCCCGCTGAAGCTCAAGGGCGGCGTGCGACTCGCCTATCTGCACCTGTGGCCGCACGCGCGCGCCTGGCGGCTGCGCCACCCGGAGCCGACGCTGCGCAGCGTGCCGGACGCCGCCGGCGTCGCCCAGACGCTCTCGCGGGCGCTGGCCGCCGCTGCCGGCGTGTCGCCGCAATGGTCGCCGGCCGCGGATCCCGCGCCGAAGACGGCGGGCAGCGCGGCGTGGCCGATCGGCGCCACCGCCTCGAGGTACGCGCCATGAGCGATCCGTTCGCCGATCGGCCGTTCCCGCGCGGCGCGCTGGTCGGCGCCGCCGCGCTCGTCGCCGTCGCGCTCGCGGCTGCGGCCGCCGGGCGCATGACCGGCATCGGCACCACGCAGGTGCCGGCGGCGGCGGCGGTGGAGGCGCGCGATCTGCGCTTCGAGGACCGCGCCGACGGCTCCGTGGCGGTCTACGACGTCCACGCCGCCCGGGTCGTCGCGCGCTTCGAGGCGGGCAGCGGCAACTTCGTGCGCGGGGTGCTGCGCGGCTTCGCCCGCGAGCGGCGGCTGCAGGGCGCCGGGCGCGAGCAGCCGATGCGCCTCACGCGCTGGGCCGACGGCAGGCTGTCGCTGGACGACCCGGTCACCGGCCGCCACGTCGACCTGGAGGCGTTCGGACCGACCAACGCCGGCGAGTTCGCGCGGCTGCTGCACGCCGGCGAGCGGCTGAGCCGGGGCCCCGCCGCCCCCCGATAACGACGCCGCCGCGAGCGGCGCCGACCCCGAGCACACGCCCAAAGCAGGAGGACCCGACATGCCAGCCGACTTCGCCATCACGAGCGCCGAGGAAGCCACCCGCAAGGCCAAGGCCAACACGCTGCTCTCGCCGCGCTTCTACACCACCGATTTCGACGCCATGAATCGCATCAACGTCGCGCCCGTGCGCAAGGAGTGGGACGCGATGATGGCGGAGTTCGAGGGCGACAACAACCACGACCACTTCCAGCGCGACGCGGCGTTCGCCGCCGAGGCGCGCGAGAAGCTGCCGCGGCTCTCGCCCGAGCTGCACCAGGAATTCCTCGACTTCCTGGTGAGCTCGGTCACCGCGGAATTCTCCGGCTGCGTGCTCTACAAGGAGATCGAGAAGCACGTCGACAACCCCGAAGTGAAGAAGCTGATGGCGTTCATGGCGCGCGACGAGTCGCGCCACGCCGGCTTCATCAACCAGTCGCTGAAGGACTTCGGGCTCGCCGTCGACCTCGGCGGGTTGAAGCGCACCAAGAAGTACACCTACTTCAAGCCCAAGTACATCTTCTACGCCACGTATCTCTCGGAGAAGATCGGCTACGCGCGCTACATCACCATCTTCCGCCAGCTCGAGCGGCACCCGGACAAGCGCTTCCACCCGATCTTTCGCTGGTTCGAGCGCTGGTGCAACGACGAATTCCGCCACGGCGAGGCGTTCGCGCTGATCATGCGCGCCGACCCCGGCCTGCTCGAGGGCGGCAACAAGCTCTGGATCCGCTTCTTCCTGCTGGCGGTCTACGCCACCATGTACGTGCGCGACCACGCGCGGCCGCTGCTGCACGAGGCGATGGGCTTCGACCCGACCGACTACGACTACACCGTGTTCCGCATCACCTCGGAGATCTCGAAGCAGGTGTTTCCGATGACGCTGGACATCGACCACCCGGCGTTCCGCGCCGGCCTCGACCGCCTGGTGCGGCTCGCCGCCGCCACCGAGCGGGCGAAGCAGCAGGGCGGCGCGATCGGCTGGTTGAAGCGCGGCGGCCTCGCGGCGGCTGCCGCCGCCACGTTCGCCCGCCTCTACCTGCTGCCGACCCGGCCGAACGAGATCCCGCGCGAGGTGCGGGTCGCGCCGGCCTGGTAGGGCGCGCCGCCGCGCCATGGCCGCGCTCGGCCTGCCCGTCCTGTTCGTGCTGCTGGTGTGGTGGTTCAGCACCGGCGCGATCCTCTGGCTCGACGGCCTGCCGCGCCGCACGTTCCGCTGGAGCATGCTCGGCGCCACGCTGGTCGCCGGCGTCGCGCTCTGGGGCCTCGCCGCCACCAGCGGCACGACGACGGCGGCGGGCGCCTATCTCGCGTTCGCCTGCGGCCTGGCGATCTGGGGCTGGCACGAGATCAGCTTCCTGATGGGCTACCTGACCGGCCCGCGCAAGACGGCCTGCCCGAGCGGCTGCGCGGGCTGGCGCCATTTCGGCCACGCCGCGGCGACGCTGCTCCACCACGAGCTCGCCATCGCCGCCACCGGCGTCGCGCTCGCCGCCATCACGTGGGGCGAGCCGAACCAGGTCGGCACCTGGACCTACATGGTGCTGTGGTGGATGCGCCTTTCGGCCAAGCTCAACGTCTACCTCGGCGTGCCGAACCTGACCGAGGCGTTCCTGCCGGAGCACCTGCACTACCTGAAGAGCTTCTTCAACCGCCGGCCTATGAACCTGCTGTTCCCGGTGTCGGTGACGGCGGCGACGGTGGTGGCGGTGCTGCTGTTCCGGGCCGCGCTGGCCGACGGCGCCGGCCCGTTCGAGACGACCGGCCTCGCGCTGCTCGGCACCCTGCTCGCGCTGGCGATCCTGGAGCACTGGTTCCTGGTGCTGCCGGTGCCGGACGCGGCGCTGTGGAGCTGGGGCCTGCGCTCACGCGACGCGCAAGCGCCGACACGCGGCGGCGACCATCCGCCGCACCTGCCGATGGCAGTCGGAGCGCGCGGGGCGCTGGCCGGATCCGCCGCCGTGCGCGCGCTGCCGCCGGACAACGCCGGCACCCCGCGCCGGGGCTGAGCGCCGCCAACCGGTCC
>CAZGTK010000173.1:0-5884 GCA_964528415.1 uncultured Burkholderiales bacterium
GCAGAATTTCTTCCTCTTCATGTTCGACCAGCCCGAGCTGATCGAGGGCGTGCTGGACGGGCTCACCGAGTATTACGCGCAGCTCGGCGCCAACGTCATCAAGACCGGCATCGACATGATTCGCGTCGGCGACGACATCGGCGCGCAGCAGGCGATGATGCTGGCGCCGAAGCAGTGGCGTGAGCTGGCGAAGCCGCGCTTCAAGTACATGTTCGACAAATTCCGAGAGGCGAACCCGGACGTCTTCATCAAGATGCACTCGTGCGGCGACTACTCGCCGATCCTGCCGGACGAGGTCGAGCTCGGCACGCACCTGTCGGGCCTGATGCAGCCCACCGGCGGGCTCAAGGACCAGCCGGCCATCAAGGCCAAGTACGGCCAGGACATGGCGCTGATCGGCGGACTCGACGTGCAGCGGCTGTTGCCGCGCGGCCAGGTCGAGGACGTGCGCAAGGGCGTGCACGACGTGATGAAGAACCTGGCCCAGGGCAGCGGCTATATCTTCTCACCGTCGCACTACATCATGGCCGACGTGCCGGTGCAGAACATCTTCGCCATGCTGGAGGCGCAGAAGGACTTCGGCGTCTACGGCAAGTACCCGCTGAATTGAGAACAGGGAGATCAGAATAATGTCGGAACCGGTGCTGAAGACCCCGGAGGGCTGGGAAAGCCGTGCCCCCGCCGGCTGGGAATGGGAGACGCTGTGGGAGGCGGTGGAGACCGGCGACCACAAGTACGCGGACAAGCGGGTGCGCGAGGCGATCGACGCCGGCATCGATCCGCGGGTGATCCTCGACGACGGCCTGTTTCCGGGCTTCAACCTGCAGGGCGACCGCTTCACCGAGCAGATCATCTTCATTCCGGAAATGCTGATCACGGCGCGGGCGATGAAGGCGGGGCTGGCGCTGATCCGGCCGCTGCTGGCGGCCGCCGCGGAGAAGCCGATCGGCACCTTCGTCATGGGCACGGTGCTGGGCGACATGCACGACATCGGCCAGTCCATTGTCACCATCATGCTGGAGAACGCCGGTTTCAACGTCATCAACCTGGGCACCGACGTGCACCCGGACAAGTTCATCTCGACCGCGATGGAGAACAAGGCCGACCTGGTGGGTTTTTCGGCGCTGCTCTCCACCACCGTCTACTACCAGAAGGTCACGATCGAGGAGTTCGAGAAGGCCGGCCATCGCAAGAAGGTGCACATCCTGATCGGCGGTGCGCCCACGTCCCAGGAGTGGGCCGACGAGTGCGGCGCCGACGGCTGGGGCAAGGACGCGGTGCAGGCGGTCAAGCTGGCGCTCAACCTGGTGAAGCAGCCGCGCGAGGCGTGGGCGTAGCCAGTCCTGATCGAGGTAGAAGTGAGAAGCCATGAACCGCAAAGGACGCCAAGGGAAGTGCGAGTTTGACGGCCTTGGCGTACTTTGCGTCCTTCGCGGTTTGAGGTGTCTGTCTGTGAGGCCGGGCGAGGCGTCGGAGGCAAGCGATGACTGAGCAGGTGACGGTCACCTTCATGGCTCGCGGCGGCGATGCCGCGCCGCGCACCGCACGCTGCGCGGTCGGCACGACGCTGCTCGACGCGGCGTTCCAGGCCGGCGTCGAAATCGACGCGACCTGCGGCGCGCGCGGTCGCTGCCGCAGCTGCCGGGTCAAGGTGCTCTCGGGCGAGATTCCGCCGCCGACGGTGCAGGACACGCTCCAGCTGGGCCACGAGGAGGTGCACGAGCGCTTCCGGCTCGCCTGCCAGACGCGCGTGCTGGAGAACTGCACGGTGGTGCCGATGCCGCCGAAGGCGGAGGCGGGGCACCAGATCCTGTCCGGCACCCTCTCGCGCGACGACGGCCGGCTCGCGCTGGACTCGGGCGTGCGCAAGCATCTCATCACGGCGAAGGCGCCCACCGAGGAGCACCACCAGACCTCGGACCTGGAGGAGATCCTCTCGCAGGTGCCGGACCTGGCCGATCGCACGGTGTCGCTGGACGTGCTGCGCAAGATTCCCGGCGCGCTGCGCAAGGACAAGGGCCGCCTCACGGTCACCACGTTCAACGGCCGCGTCATCGACGTCGAGGTGGGCGACACCACCGCCCGCTGCTACGGCATGGCGTTCGACATCGGCACCACCAGTATCGTCGGGACGCTGCTGGACCTGGCCACCGGCGAACAGCTGGCGGCGGTCGGCGGCATGAACCCGCAGGCGCAGTACGGCGGCGACCTCATGTCGCGCATCGCCTACGCGCAGTTCAACGAGCAGAAGCTCACCACGCTGCGCGCCAAGGTACTGAACGCGATCGGCGAGTTCCTCAAGCAGGCGTGCGCCGAGGCGGGGGTCGACCCGCAGCACGTCTACAAGATCGTGGTCGTGGGCAACACCTGCATGCACCACATTTTCCTCGGCGTCGACGTGACCTACGTCGGGCTCGCGCCCTATGCCCCGGCCGTGCGCGACCTGCTGATCTATCCGGCGCGCGACCTGCCGCTCAAGAACGCGCCCAACGCGCAGGTCTGCCTGCTCCCGATCGTCGCCGGCTTCGTCGGCGCCGACACGATGGCCTGCGTGCTGGCCACCCGCATCTACGAGAGCGAGTCGATCCGCGCGCTGGTGGACATCGGCACCAACGGCGAGGTGGTGATGGGCAACCGCGACCGCCTGGTGGCGTGCTCGGCGCCGGCCGGTCCGGCGCTGGAGGGCGCGCAGATCCGCCACGGGATGCGCGGCGCGCTCGGCGCGATCGAGAAGGTCGCCATCGGCGAGGACGTGGACTGCCGCGTGATCGGCGACGCGCCGGCGATCGGCATCTGCGGCTCCGGGCTGATCGACGCGTGCGCGAAGATGCTCGACGCCAAGGTCATGGATTCCAACGGGCTGCTGCGCCGCAAGCAGATGGAGGCGCTGCCCGAGCGGCTGCGCCGGCGCCTCATCGCCGGCGAGGGCGGCGCCGAGTTCGTCCTGGTGTGGAAGGACGCCGCCGGCAAGGGGCAGGACATCACCGTCACGCAGGCCGACGTGCGCCAGCTGCAGCTCGCCAAGAGCGCGATCTACTCCGGCATCGTCATGCTGCAGAAGGTCATGGACGTGCCCAACGAGCGACTCGAGGAGCTGATGCTGTGTGGCGGCTTCGGCAACTACATCAGCACGGAGAGCGCGGTGAAGATCCGGCTGCTGCCGGAGCTGGCGCTGGAGAAGATCACCTACATGGGCAACGCCGCCGCGCTCGGCGCGCAGATGGCGCTGCTCTCGGAGACCGAGCGGCTGCGCGCGTTCGAGCTCGCGCAGCGCATCGAGCACGTGGCGCTCGCCGCTCGACCCGAGTTCCAGGACATCTTCGTCGACGGCATGGTGTTCTCCGGACAGCCGTTCCACCAGCGGCCGGCGCGCCGCGCGACGGCGCCGGACCCGGTGCCGCTGACGGCGGGAGGCTGAGATGCGCGTGAATCTGCTGTTCGGTTTTCTCGGTTCCGGCAAGACGACGCTGGTGCGCCGGCTGCTCGAGGAGCGCGGCCGTGACGCCAAGACCGCGGTCATCGTCAACGAGTTCGGCGAAGTCGGCATCGACGGCCAGATCCTGCGGGGGACCAACGTCGACATGGTCGAGCTCAATTCCGGCTGCCTGTGCTGCACCCTGAAGGGCTCGCTGATGCTGGCGGTGGAGGAGTTGCGCCAGAAGGCGGGCGTCGAGCGGGTGATTGTGGAGGCCACCGGCGTCGCGCAGCCGGGCGAGCTCACCGAAACGCTCACGGACCCGACGATGCGCACGAGCGTCGACATCGGTCCGCTGGTGACGGTGGTGGACGCGCACAAGTTTTCGCGGCTGCTCGGCGCGCTCGGCGAGTTCTACGTCGCGCAGATCGAAAACGCCGACATCGTCATCCTGAACAAGACCGACCTCGCCTCGCCGGAAGTGCTGGAGGACGCCAAGCGCGAAGTGCTGGAGATCAACCCGGCGGCGACCGTGCTGTTCGCGGATCACTGCGACATCGACTCGCATTACCTGCTGGAAGGCGAGTTCAGCGGCGTGCTCGAGCTCGCCGGCGGCCGCGACGAGCACCGCCACGCCGACCACGATCATGAGCATGATCATGAGCACGGGCACGGGCATGCGCACGCGCCGGCGGAATCGTTTGTGCTGGACGCGAGCGGCGAGGCGCGGCGCGAGGCGGTCGAGCGCTTCTTCCGGGATCTGCCGGACGGCGTCTGGCGGGCCAAGGGCTTCATGCGCATCGACGGCCGGCCCAGCTTGGTGCAGTTCACCATGGGTCAGCTGGACATCACGGCGGCCGAGGCGCCGCCGGCGCACAACATGGTGTTCATCGGGCGGGACATGGATCGCAGCGCCATCGGCGCCGCGTTCGACCGCGCCAGGGGCTAGGCGATGGGCGTGCCGGCGCTGACCGCCGTCCCCGGAGCCGCCCACGGCGAGCCGCGCTCGCTGGCGGAGAAGGCCTACCAGCTCCTGGTGCGCATGATCACCCGGCTGGAGCTCTCGCCCGGCGCCGTGCTGGTGGAGAAGGCGCTCACCGAGCAGCTCGGCATCGGGCGCACGCCGATGCGCGAGGCGCTGCAGCGGCTCGCGATCGAGGGGCTGGTGACGCACCTGCCGAACCGCGGCATGTTCGTCGCCGAGATCAGCGCGGTCAGCGTGCAGGAGATCTACGAGTTCCGGGCGCTGATCGACGGCAGCGCGGCGCGGCTCGCCGCGCAGCGCGCGACGCCGGCGCAGGTGGACGAGCTGGACCGGCTGCAGCGCGAGCTGGTGGAGGCCACCGAGCGCGACGAGATCGACCGCTACGTCGCGCTCGACCGGCAGTTCTATGACGTTCTCGGAGCGGCCGCCCACAACGCGCTGCTGGCCGAGGTGCTGCCGCGCATCTTCAATCTGCACCTGCGGCTCTGGTTCTTCATCTCCAACAAGACCGGCACCTGGCATGGCGTCGCCCGCGATCACGAAGAGATGACGCGCGGGGTGGTGGAGGCGCTGCGCCACCGCGATTCGGACCGCGCCGAGCTGGCGATGAAGATCTATATCGCTCGCCGGCACCAGGACATCCGCAGCGTGCTGTGACGGCCCCGGCGGCGCAGCCTCGGTGGCGCCCGCGCGATTATTTTGATACTCTTGAAAATATGAAAACGCAAACGGCCGTCGGCGTGCTCGGTGCGCTGGCCCAGGAAACCCGGCTGGAGGTGTTCCGGTTCCTCGTCGAGCAGGGCCTCGAAGGCGCCGCCGCCGGCCGCATCGCCGAGGCGCTCGACCTGCACGCGGCGACGCTGTCGTTTCACCTGGCGGCTTTGCGCCAGGCCGGGCTGGTGACCGCCCGTCGCGACAGCCGCAGCATCGTCTACACCGCGGATTTCGACACCGTCAACGCCCTGGTCGGGTTTCTGCTGCGCAACTGCTGCCGCGGCAAGGCCGGCGCGCTGGCCGAGGGCCGCTCCGCGGCATGAAGGCCCCTCTTCCTCACCCCCGGATCCACGAGCAAGGAGATCTCGCATGACCAAGCTGGCCATCTACGACCCCGCGCAGTGCTGCGCCACCGGCGCCTGCAGCCCCGACGCCGACGACGAGTTGGCGCAGTTCGCCTCGGCCCTGGAGTGGCTTAAGGGGCGCGGCATCGACGTCGCGCGCTACAACCTCGGCCATCAGCCGGGCGAGTTCGCCCAGAACGCGACCGTGCGTTCCGCCATCGAGCAAGAGGGCATCGCCGTGCTGCCGCTGATCGTGGCGGACGGGCGCATCATCAGCAAGGGCCGCTATCCGAACCGCGCCGAGCTTTCCCGGGAGCTGGGCCTGTCGATCGGCGTGGCCGTCGCCGCGGCCTCGGCCTGCTGCGAGCCTGCGCCGGCCCGCGCCAACAGCAAGTGCAGCGGGGGAGGCATGGAGCTGACCGCAAA
>CAZGTK010000174.1:0-5853 GCA_964528415.1 uncultured Burkholderiales bacterium
AAGCTCCGCGCCGCGCAGGCGGTTGCGCTCGCCGCGGGCGCCGGCCATCATCGCGCCTTGCCCGACGGCGCCGGCGGCGGCGCCGCGCTGACCACGACTCGCGCCACGCCCCTTGGAAAGCCTCTCTGCCCTGCAGCTCGCGTTCTGCGCCGCGGTGCTGGTCATTGCCTACGGCGTGCGCGGCATCACCGGCTTCGGCTCCGGCGCGCTGGCGATCCCGCTGCTGGCGCTGGCGCTGCCGCTGCGCGTCATCGTGCCGGTGATCACGCTGCTGGGCTTCTTCGCCTCCGTCAGCCACATCGTGCAGGACCGTTCCCGGATCGCCTGGGGCGAACTCGCGCGGCTGCTGCCGTTCACCGCCGTGGGCGTGGCGGCGGGGCTGTACCTGTTCGTGTCCCTGTCGGCCGAGACGCTGCGCAGCCTGCTGGGCGGTTTTGTCATCGTCTACGCGCTGTTCTCGCTGCGGGACGGCGGCTTCGGCCGCTTCGAGCAGGGGCTCGCGCCGCTGGTGCTGGCGCCGGCCGGGACGCTGGCGGGACTGGTGGCGACGCTGTTCGGCGGCATGTCCGGCCCGATCTACGTCGTCTACCTGCGAATGCGGCGCCTCGGCAAGGCGGAGTTTCGCGTCACGATCGCCACCATCCTGCTGGTGCTGGCGCTGATCCGCATCGCCGGTTACGTCTCGATCGGCGTGTTCGACCGGACGGCGTTGCTGGCCTTCGCCACGGCGGTGCCGGCGATGGCGCTGGGGACCTACGCCGGCAACCGGCTGCACGCGCGCGTGAGCGAGCGCTGGTTCACCCGCGTCGTCGCGGCGCTGCTCCTGCTCAGTGGCGCGGCGCTGCTCCTCAAGTAACCCGCTGCGCCGCCCGCGACGCCGGGCGCTCGCGCGGATCGCCGGCGCCGATGGCCGCGCGCCGGGCGCGAAAACGGCCTCGATCCATCGGCGGCTTCCGGCCGGTGGCGATGGGGGTTGACAATACAAGACGACCGGTCATATAGTTCGCGCCATGGCCCGACCACGTCTCAGCGACGACATCCGCGAGCGCCTCCTCGACGAGGGCGTCGCCGCGTTTCTCGAGCACGGATACCACGGCACCGGGATCAAGGAGGTGCTGGACCGCGTCGACGTGCCCAAGGGTTCCTTCTACAACTACTTCGAAAGCAAGGAGGCGTTCGGCGCCGCCGCCATCCGTCATTACGCCGCGTGCCTGGGAGGCAAGCTGGCCGACGCGCTGGCGGCGTCGCCAGATGCGCTCGAGGGCGTGCGGGCGCTGTTTGCCCGGCTGATGGCGGAATTCGAGGCTTCCGGCTTCGTCGGGGGCTGCCTGGTGGCCAACCTGGGCGGCGAGCTGGAGGGCAGCGACCTGTGCCGCGACGCGCTGGCCGAGGCGTTTTGGGGCTGGCGCGGCGGGCTCCAGCGCGCGCTGCGACGGGCGCAGGATCAGGGCACCGTGCGCAAGGACATCGACGCGGGCGAGCTTGCCGACATTCTGGTGGACGCCTGGGAGGGCGCGGTGATCCGGATGAAAGTGGAGCGCTCGCTCAAGCCGCTGGAGCATTGCCTGAAGCGGCTGCTGGACGATTACTTCAGGCCTTGATGCTTTTTTTTGGCCGGTTACAAGACGACCGGTCGCCTTTAACCCTCAACCCAAGGAGTCGATTCAATGTCTGAACGCAACCGAACCGTCATCGTGACGGGATCATCCAGCGGCATCGGCCTGGACGTCGCCCGCGCCTTTCTGGCCGGCGGCGCCAACGTCGTGCTGAACGGCCGTGACCGGGAACGCCTCGCGCGCGCCACGGCGGCGCTGGGCGCGGCGGACCGCGTCGTCGCCGTTCCCGGCGACATCGGCGCGCGCCGAACCGGCGAGGCGCTGGTGACGGCCGCCGTCGAGCGCTTCGGCGGCGTCGACGTGCTGGTCAACAACGCCGGCACCTTCGCGCCCAAGCCCTTTGTCGACGTGACCGAGGACGAGCTCGACCATTACCTCAACGGCAACCTGCGCGGCACCTACCTCACCACCCAGGCGGTGGTGCGGCAGATGCGCCGCCAGGGCGGCGGCACCATCGTCAACATCGGCACGGTCTTGATCGATCACGCGGTCGGGAGCTTCCCGGCGTCGGCGCCGCTGGTGAGCAAGGGCGGCGTGCACGCGCTCACCGTGAGCCTCGCCGCCGAGCTCGCGAAGGACAACATCCGCGTCAACCTGGTGGCGCCCGGCGTGATCCGAACGCCCCTGCACGACTCCGCCCAGGTCGACGCCTTCGGCGGCATCCACCCGCTGAATCGGATCGGCGAGGTGGAGGAGGTCACCGCCGCGGTCCTCTACCTGGCCGACGCCACGTTCACCACCGGCCACCTGCTGCGCGTGGACGGTGGCTTCGTCGCCGGGCGCGCGTGAGGCGATCATGACGACGGATCCCGCACCCGGGGCACCGTCGGCGGACCGCTACGCCGCGGTCGCCGACGTCCTGCGCCGTTACTACGAGGGGCTCTACCGCTGCGACGTGGCCCTGCTGCAAAGCGTGTTCCATCCCGAGGCGCGCTACTACACCGCGTCGGGCGGCGAGCTGCTGCACCTCGACATGGACGCCTATTTCCGCGTCGTCGCGGCGCGCACGCCGCCGCAGCGCAGCGGAGACGCCTACGGTTTCCAGATCGATGCGATCGAGTTCGCCGGCCCGGTGACGGCGCTGGCGCGGATGCGAAGCGTGATGCTGGACAAGGCGTTCACCGACTTCCTCTCGCTCGTGCGCGTCGGCGGCGAGTGGCGAATCGTCGCCAAGGCGTTCCACTACGACGTGGCGCCGGCGGGAGCGGCGTGATGCCCTACGTCCACATCAGGATCACCCGTGAAGGCGGCACCACCGCGGCGCAGAAGGCGGCGCTCATCGAGCGGGTCACGCACGCGCTGCGGGACGTGCTCGGCAAGGACCCCGCGACGACCTTCGTCGTCATCGAGGAAATCGAGCCGGATGACTGGGGCGTCGGCGGCCTGCCGGTGCGCGAGTACCGCCGCCGCGGAGCGCCCTAGCGGCCGCCGGCTTGCGCCGGCTGCCGGCGCGCCGCGGCCAGCTCCGCCTGCAGCGCCTTGAGCGCCACGGAGGCCTCGCCCTTGCGCCAGATCAGCGCGGTCGTGACGCGGCCGCTCCTCGCCGGCAGCGGATGGATGCTGATGCTGCCGGCGGCGCGCACGGTGCCGAGCACGCCGCGCGGGACGATGGCGATGCCGGCGCCGGAGGCGACGCAGGCGACGATGGCGTGGTAGGAGGAGAGTTGCAGCGTGCGCTCGGGGGCTACGGCGCCGTCGCCGAGCCAGCCCTGCAGGCGGCGCCGGTACGCGCAGCCGAGCGGGAAGCTGATGATGGTGTCGGCGCGCACGTCGCGCGGGCCGCGGATGGGCGGGTGGGAGCGCGGCGCGACCACCACCAGCTCCTCGTCGAAGGCGGGCATCGACGCAAGCTGCGCCGCGGCGGCGCAGTCGGCGACGAAGGCCGCCTCCAGCTGTCGCTGCAGCACGGCCTCGACCAGCGCGTCGGACGTTCCGGTGGTGAGCTCGACCCGGACCTCGGGATAGCGGCGGTGGTAATGCGCGAGCAGCGGTGGCAGGCGCGCCGCCGCCGTGCTTTCCATCGTGCCCACGCGCAGCACGCCGCGCGGCGTCTCGCCCTGGACCGCGTCGCGCGCCTGCTCGGCGAGCGCCAGCATCTGCTCGGCGTAGCCGAGAAACAGCGCGCCGGCAGGGGAGAGGTGCAGCCTCCGGTTGCGGCGCACGAACAGCTCCGCGCCCAGCGACGCCTCCAGCTGGCGGATGCGGGTGGTGACGTTGGACTGAACGCGGTGCAGCTTCTTCGCGGCGGCGCTGACGCCGCCCTCGTCCACCACCGCCTTGAACACGCGCAGGTCGGCGAAGTCCATTGATCTCGAAATGAGATAATATCCATTCCGATTATTCATTTTGTGAAATGGGGCGTCAACCGTACCATGGCGCCGTGAACGCCCCCTCCTGCACGCTGCCCATGCGCAACACCCACGCTCTCGGCCTTGCCGTCGGCGGCCTGCTCGCGCTCGCCGTCGCGATGGGCATCGGCCGCTTCGCCTTTACCCCGGTGCTGCCGATGATGCGCGCCGATGCCGGCCTTTCGCTCGCCGCCGCCGGCTGGCTCGCGTCGGCCAATTACGTCGGCTACTTCCTGGGCGCCCTTGCCGCGGTCTGGCTGCGCGTCGCGCCCGGGCGGCTGATTCGCGGCTCGCTGGTCGCGATCGCCGTGCTCACCGCGCTGATGGGCGCGACCACCGATCCCCGCGCCTGGCTCGTGCTGCGTTTCGTCGCGGGTGTCGCCAGCGCGTGGGTGCTGGTGTTCGCCTCGGCGATGGTCCTGCCGCGACTCGCGGCGCTGGGCCGCGGCGGGCTCGGCGCCGTGATGTTCGCCGGCGTCGGCGTCGGGATCATGCTCGCCGGACTGGTCACGCTGGGACTCGAAAGCGCACGCCGCTCGTCGTTCGAGGCGTGGCTCGCCCTGGGCGCCGTCGCGCTGGCGCTCGCCGCGGCCACCTGGCCGACCTGGCACGACGCCGCGCGCCCGGCCGGGCCGCGGGCGGCAGGGCCGCATCCGCTCGCGGCGGCGCGGCGCAACGCCGGCATCGTCATCTGCTACGCGGCGCTGGGTTTCGGCTACATCGTCCCGGCGACGTTCCTGCCGGTGATGGCCAAGGCCGTGGTGCCGGACCCGGCGGTGTTCGGCTGGGCGTGGCCGGTTTTCGGCGCGGCGGCGGCCGCATCGGTGCTGCTGACCGGGCGGCTTGCGACGCGCTTCTCCAACCGGCGCCTGTGGGCGGCGAGCCACGCGTTGATGGCGGCCGGCGTCGCGCTGCCCGCCGTGGCGCCCGGGATCGGCGGCATCGTCGTGTCGGCGGTGGCCGTCGGCGCAACGCTGATGGTCGCCACGCTGGCGGCGTTGCAGGAAGCGCGCCGGATCGCGCCCGTGGCGTCGGCCGGCCTGATGGCCGCGATGACCACGAGCTTCGCGTTCGGCCAGATCGTCGGCCCGGTCGTGGCGGGCGTGCTGGTCGAGCGCGTTGGTTCGTTCACGCCGGCGCTCGCGCTGGCGGCCGTCGCGCTGGCGGCGAGCGCGTGGGCACTGGCGGTTCAGCACGACGCGAAAGGAGCGATGCGATGAAGCTCTATCTCAATCAGACTTCTCCCTATGCGCGACTGGTGACGGTGGTGGCGCACGAAAAGGGGCTCAACGGCGCGATCGAGCGGGTGTTCACCGACCCCTGGGCCAACCCGGCCCAGCTGCTCGCCGTGAACCCCTGCGCCCGCATACCGGTGCTCGTGACGGACGAGGGCGAGCCGATCGCGGACAGCGGCTCGATCTGCCTCTACCTCGACGACGTCGGCGGCGGCCGGGCGCTGCTGCCGGCGGGCGGCGCCGAGCGCACGCGCACGCTCGGCAAGCTTGGCCTCGGCCGCGGCCTCATCGACTGCGCGTCCGCCGCCGTCATCGAGAAGCGGTTCTCGAACGACGCCGAGCCCGCGCTGGCCCGGCGCTGGCACGAGGCGGTGGAACGGGTCATCGACCGCCTGGAGGACGAGGCGCCGCGGCTCGGCGCGCGCGACCGGCCCGATCTGGGCGACCTGGCGATCGCAGTGGGTCTCGGTTACGTGGCCTTCCGCATGCCGGAAGTGGACTGGCGGCCGCACTCGCCGCGGCTGGCGACGTGGTACGACGGCGTGGCCGCGCGGCCGTCGCTCGGAGCGGGCGTATAGCGTCTCGTCATTCCGGCGCAAGCCGGAGTCCAGAGCTTTTCGTATCGTGCGCTGGTTGACCGTTTCGGTCCGCTTC
>CAZGTK010000175.1:0-5847 GCA_964528415.1 uncultured Burkholderiales bacterium
AGGGCGACGATCACCAGCACCAGCGTCTCCACGAGCAGCTGCGTCATGGCGACGTCGACGGCGCCGTAGCGCAGGAACACCAGCGCGACGCCGACGCCGACGATGCCGAGCGCGCACACCGCGAACAGCCGCGAGCGCGCGGCGAGCGTCGCCGCCGCGCCGAGCGCGACGAGCAGCGCGAGGCCGAGGTCCAGCGCGTCGGCGCGGGCGAGGTCGGCGTCGAGGGGCGGCAGCGCGCCGGGCAGCAGGACGCCGAGCGCGACGGCGAGGATCGCGAACGTGGCGGCGAGCCAGCGGTTGAGGGAAGTGCCCTGGATCAGCTCGGTCTGCCAGGCGGCGAGGCGCAGCGCGCCGGCGAGGACGGCGTCGTAGGCGCGGTCGGCGTTGAGCCGCAGCGAGCGCGCGAGCGCCCCGGTCACCGCCACGAAACGCCGATGCAGCAGGAACAGCGCGGCGCCGCCGGCGAAGGTGGCCACGGACAGCGCCAGGGGCACGTTGAAGCCGTGCCACAGCGCGAGCTTGACCGGCTCCGGGCGGCCCAGCATCTCGCTGACGGCCGCCTGGATCAGCGGCGCGCCGATCAGCTCCGGCATCACGCCCAGCACGAGACCCAGCGTCGCCAGCACGGCGGGGCCGAGCCACATCGCGGCCGGCGCCTCGTGCGGCGCCCGCGGCGCCGCGGTCGCGCCGCCGAAGAACACCCGCAGGACGAGGATGCCCGCGAGCGCGGTGACCAGCGCGTTGGCGGTGAGCACGGCCGCGACCGCCAGCGCGGGCTCGTCGTAGATCGCCAGGGCGCCCTCGTACTTGAGCTCCTTGCCGATGAAGCCGAGGAACGGCGGGAATCCCGCCATCGACAGCGCCGCCAGCGCGCAGGCGGCGGCGGTGACCGGCATGGCGCGCGCGAGGCCGCCGAGCCGGCGCAGATCGCGCGTGCCGCACTCGTGGTCGACGATGCCGATCACCAGGAACAGGGCGCTCTTGTACAGCGCGTGCACGACGATGAAGGTGAGCGCCGCCACCATCGCCAGCGGCGTGTCGGCGGCGAGGAACATGGTCAGCAGGCCGAGCGCCACCAGCGTCGTATGGGCGAGCGCCAGCTTGAGGTCGGTCTGGCGCAGCGACTGGACCGCCGCGTGCACCGCGGTGATCCCGCCGGCCACCGTCAGCGCGAGCAGCCACGGCTCGGTGCCGGCCAGCGCGGGGTGCAGCCGCGCCAGCAGGTAGATGCCCGCCTTCACCATGGTCGCCGAGTGCAGGTACGCCGAGACCGGCGTCGGCGCGGCCATCGCGTTGGGCAGCCAGAAGTGGAACGGGAACTGGGCCGACTTGGTGAACGCGCCCGCCAGCACCAGCGCCAGCATGAGCGGATAGTCCGGATGCGCGCGCAGCCAGTCGCCGGTGGCGACGATCGTCGAGATGCGGTAGCTGCCCACCGCCTCGCCCATGAGCAGCAGCCCGGCGAGCAGCGCGAGGCCGCCGGCGCCGGTGACCAGCAGTCCCTGCAGCGCCGAGCGCCGCGCCGCGGCCTGCTCGTGGCTGAAGCCGATCAGCAGGTAGGAGGTGATCGTGGTGAGCTCCCAGAACACGAACAGCACGATGAGGTCGTCGGCCAGCACCACGCCCAGCATCGAGACCATGAACGCGATCAGGATCAGCGTCACGCGCGCGGCGTAGGGGTGGCCGCGCAGGTAGCGGCCCGCGTAGAGGAAGACGAAGGCGCCGATGCCGCCGATCAGCAGCACGAAGATCAGGCTCAGGCCGTCGGCGAGAAAGGCGAGCTCCACGCCGAGCGAGGGCACCCACGCCGCCGCGAACTGGACGTCGCCGCCGCCCGTCACGCGCGGCAGCAGCGCTGCGCCCGCGAGCGCGGCGCCCAGCGCGAGCACGACGCCGAGCGCGGTCAGCGCCCGGTGGGCGGGCGTGGCTTCGGCGTGATCGGCCGCCATCGCGGGATCCCTCGCGTGCTCGGGCCGGCTACAGGGTGACCGGAGAGCGGAAGCCCTCGGGCTTCACCGCCAGCACCGAGCAGGTCACCTGGGCCAGCACCGTCTCGGCGGTGTTGCCGATGAACAGCCCGGGGATGCCGCTGCGCCCGAGCGTGCCCATCACGATCACGTCCGGTCGATGGCGCGCCGCGAGCCCCGCCAGCGCCGTGCGCGGATCGCCCTTCACGAGGTGCGCCTTCCAAGGCACGGAAGCGGGCACCGTCGCGCTCGCCAGCTGCTCCACCAGCCGCCGGCGCTCGCGCCGCTCCTCGCGCAGCAGCTGGTCCACCTCGTCGGCGCGCATCTGCAGGAAGCCGCTCGAGCGCAGCGTGTCCTCGGCCAGCAGGCGCCAGGCGTGCCCGACGTGCAGCTCGGCGCGCTGCATCTCGGCGAGCGACCAGCCGAGCTGCAGGATCAGGGTGTTGAGCCGCTGGCGCTCCGGGTCGCGCGGATCGGGATCGACCAGCGCCAGCACGCGCTGGGCGCCGCTGCGGCGTGCCGGCTTCACGATCCAGACCGGTACGGGGCACTTGCGCAGCAGATGCAGGTCGACGCTGCCGAGCGTGCGCTCGCCCGCGGCTCCCTCGGCGGCTTTCATCACGAGGTCGTGGTCGTCGCGCAGCACGGCGCGGATGATCTCGATGAACGCGGTGCCTTCCAGCACCTCGGCGCGCGTTTCCACGCCGGCATCCCTGGCCTCCGCGAGCGGCGCCGCCAGCCGGCGCTGCGCGTGCGCGGCGAGATGCTCCGTCAGGCGCTGCTCGTGCTGGCCGCCGAGCAGAAACGGCAGGCCGCTGCGCGGCACGTCCACCACGGCGGCGAACGTGAGCGCGGCGCCGTTCTGCTGCGCCAGCGCGATCGCGCGCGCGTTCAGCGCCGGGTCGGCCGCGCCGCCCAGCACCGCGAGGATGTTCTTGAAGCGTTTCATCGCCGCAGCCTCCCTTTGTTGCCGAACCGGATCGCGCGGAGCACCCGCGCGCGCCGGCCGGCCGCTGCGGCCCGATTCAGCTCGTGTCGGAGCTGCTGGCTGACCTGTGCAAGATGCCCACGTGTGTGCGTCGCGCGGATGGGCGGGAATGACAGCCGCATCGCGCACCCTGCCGACAGACAGCGCTGATCAACGGGAGTTCGCGGCCCGCGTACGGTTTCCGCAGATTTCGTGGGGTCATTGGGCGACGACGAGCGCGGCGGACGTCGCCGCCGCGCCGCGCGCCGGGCTCGCGCCGCGCGCCTCGACGACGTAACGGAGCCTGCCGCCCGGCGTCACCGCGTCGAACGGGTAGCAGGTCACCAGCGTGAGGGCGTTCGCCAGCGGGTCGACCGCCGGCAGCACGTCGTCCTCGTCGGCGACGTGCGCGCGCTCGACGACGTAGCGGCGGCTCGCCCCGCCGGGCGTGTCGAGCGCGATCTCGTCGCCGGGCGCAAGGTCGCGCAGAAACGAGAAATGCGTGTCGCGGTGGCCCGACAGCACGATGTGGCCGCGCGCGCCCGACGCGCCGGTGCCGGCGACGCGGCCGGGCCCGAAGGCGAGGCTGCGGCCGCTGGCGTCCGCCAGGACCAGCAGCTTGACGCGCAACCGCGGCACGGTGAGGCGCGCGACGGGCCAGGTGTCGGCCCAGGACCAGGGTTTCACGTTGCGTTCTCCTTGTTCCATGCGCGCGAAGGCGCGCTCCAGCAGGTGCTGCGCGAGCCATGCCTTGGCGTGGATCCACGCCGCCGCGCCGAGCTGCCAGAGCGCGGCGGAGAGCAGGATCGCGACGATCGCGCGGCGCCAGAGCGCGCGGCGCCGCTGCCGGGCCTCGCGCCCGAACAGCCGGCCCGCGTCGCCGTTGCGGGTGACGAGCCCGCGGTCCATGGTCGCCCTCCTTGGCGGATGCCAGTCTTTCTGCCAGCCGTCACGCATCACGCGTCACCGGAAATGGGTAATGGGCGATGGGTCATGAGGAATGAGAAGTGCGGAACCCCATTCGCGATCCCTATCCCCGATCACCCGTCACCCATTCCCCATGACACATGACCCGTCACCCCAACCCTCCTGGATTCCGGCCTGCGCCGGAATGACGAACTCAACGTCACGCATCAACCGCCACCCATCAGCCATCAGAGTCCGTGCGCCGACCCCTGGCCTCCGGCCCTCGTATCGCGGCACGGCGCAGGGTTCGCCGGAATGACCACACCACGGTCGCCCCGGCGGATGCCGGGGTCCAGGCTTTAAACCCCTGGATTCCGGCCTGCGCCGGAATGACGAACTCAACGTCACGCATCAACCGCCACCCATCAGCCATCAGAGTCCGTGCGCCGACCCCTGGCCTCCGGCCCTCGTATCGCGGCACGGCGCAGGGTTCGCCGGAATGACCACACCACCGTCACCCCGGCGGATGCCGGGGTCCAGGCTTTACACCCCTGGATTCCGGCCTGTGCCGGAATGACCTTTCCCCGGACTCCGGCCCCGGTATCGCGGTACGGCGCAGGCTTCCCCGGAATGACGAACTCGCCGTCACGCACGGTCATCACCCATTCCCCCGATGTGGGAGTGGCAGGGTGTGTGCCGCCGAAAGCGGCAGGGACACCCTGCAGGAGCGCACCCCCGTTCGGTGCGGACCGCGCGGCGCGCGATCCGATGCATTCTGAACGCCGTCATGCCGGCGGCCGCGGCCGCGAGGCGGCGAACACCGCGAGCGCCAGCGCGAGCGCGGCGAGTCCCAGCGCGACGTTGAGCGGCGCGGCCGTGGCAGTGCGCGGCGCCGGGCCGAACACCGCGTCGTGGTTCCAGCCGTGCGGCAGGTTTACCGGCACCGCGGCTTCGCGGCTGGCGAGCGCCTCCGGCCGCGTCGGCGTCACGTCGACCGCCACCAGGCTGGTGTAGCGCGAGACCAGCCGGTGCTCGAGCGCCACCCTGATCACCTCGGCGCGCACCTCGGCCGGGTCGGCGCCGTCGTGCAGCGTGTCCATCAGCGCGGCGACGCGGTGGCGCGCCCACAGCGCGGCCACCCCGCGCTCGGCCTGCGCGCCGGCGAGCGGGAGCACGGTGCCCCACTGCTCGCCGCCGCGGCGGCCGCTGACGACGACGTGGTCGGCCCCGGGCGGCAGCAGCGCGGAGACCACCACCGGTTCGTCCAGGTAGAGGTTGGGGACCCGCTGCGGCCACTGCAGCACCTCGGCGCCGTCGGGCCAGGTCACGCGCAGGTCGGAGAGCACGGGATGCTCGAGCTTGGCGAACAGCGCCGACATGCGCTCCTCGACCTCGGCGACGCGGCCGATGACCGTGTGCGTGCCGCGGCCCATCTGCGCCGCCTTGCTCATGAAGTGGCCGTTGGGCGCGGAGCCGATGCCGACCGTGAACAGCCGCGCCTCGCCGAGCTTCGCGCGGATCAGCGCGAAGAGCTGCGCCTCGTTGCCCACGGCGCCGTCGGTGATGAACAGCACCTGCTTGACGCGTCCCGGCTCGGCGGGATGGAACAACGCCGCCGCCAGCGCGCTCGCCATCTCGGTGCCGCCCTGCGCCGTGAGCGCCTCGACGTAATCGCGCGCGGCGCCGACGTGGGCGTCGTCGGCCGGCCTCGGCGCGGCGAACAGCATGCGCGTCGCCGAGTTGAACTGGATCACATTGAAGCGGTCCTCCGGGTGCAGGCGGTCCAGCGCGAAGACGAGCGCGCGCTTCGCGCTCTCCAGCGACGCGCCGTGCATCGAGCCGGACGTGTCGATGACGAACGTCACGTCCCGCGCCAGCCGGCGCTCGCTCTTCTCGTCGGCCGGCGGCATCACCATCAGCAGCGCGTAGCGGCGGGCGTCGCGCTCCTCGGTGAACACGGCGGCCCGCGGCGCGCGATCGGGCGCGGGCGCCCAAGCGAGCTCGAAG
>CAZGTK010000176.1:0-5846 GCA_964528415.1 uncultured Burkholderiales bacterium
CGGCCGCCGGCGCCATCCGCCAGCTCGACGCGCGCGTGGTGGCGGTCGGCGACCAGCTTGACTAAGGCGAGCCCGAGACCGATGCCTCCCGCCGCCGCGCCGTGCGCGCGGAAGAAGCGGTCGAACACCCGCCCGCGCTCGGACGCGGGAATCCCGGGCCCGGTGTCTTCCACCGTCAGCACGGCCTCGCCGCCGGCGCGCTCGACGCGCACGTCGACGCGGCCGCCGGCGCCCGTGTAGCGCAGCGCGTTGTCGACCAGGTTGCGCAGCAGCGCCCGCAGGTTCTCCGCCTCGCCGTGCACGCGGACCTCGGCCAGCTGCGCGCCGAGATCGATGCCGCGCTGGTGCGCGAGGGGCTCCGCCTCCGCCGTCACCTCGCGCGCCAGCGCGCCGAGGTCGACGTCGGTGCGTGGCACCGCCGCGTCGGGCTCGAGCCGCGCCATCACCAGCAGCTGCTCGGTCAGGTGGGAGGCGCGCTTCAGACCCTCCCGCAGCGCATCCAGCGCCTCCGCCTTGTCGGCCTCGGACACCGCGCGGTCGAGCAGCTGGGTCTGCAGCCGCACCGCGGTCAGCGGCGTGCGCAGCTCGTGGGCGGCGTCGGCGACGAACTGGCGCTGCGCGTCGAGCGCCGCCTCGAGCCGCGTCAGCAGGTCGTTCAGCGCGTGAGCGAGCGGCCGCACCTCGTCCGGCAGGTCGTGCTCCGGCAGCGGCGCGAGCTGGCGCGGCGTGCGGCTGCGGATGTGCGAGGCGATCTGCGTGAGCGGCGCCAGCCCGCGGCCGACGCCGAACCACACCACCAGGCCGGCGGCCGGCAGCAAGAGCAGGAACGGCGCCACGTTGCCGAGCGCCGCCTTCGCCGAGATGCGCACGCGCACCGACTCCGGCTGCGCCACCTGCACCGCGCGCGGCCCGAAGCTCTGCGCGTAGACGCGCCAGCGCGCGCCGTCCACCGTCAGCTCGCTGAAGCCGCGCCGATTCACCAGCGGCAGCTGGCGCGCGCGGTCGGAGACGTAGACGAGCCCGCTCGCCCGGTCCCAGATCTGCACCACCATCTCGGCGCCGGGCGCCTCGATGGTCTCGGCGCCGATGGCGACCGACACCAGGCTCTGGTTGCGCAGCGACACCGCGGTCTGCTCGAGCTGGTAGTCCAGCAGCGCGTCGACCTCGGCCTGGGTGCGCGCGTAGTTGGCCACGCCCGCCGCCCCGATGGCGAGCGCCAGCCCGCCGAGCAGCCACGCCAGCAGCCGGCCGCGGATCGAGCTCACGCGCCGTCCCCGATCCGGTAGCCCATGCCGCGCACCGTGCGGATCGCCGCGGCGCCGAGCTTGCGCCGCAGGTTGTGCACGTGGACCTCGACCGCGTTCGACTCGACTTCCTCGCCCCAGCCGTACAGCCGCTCCTCGAGCGACTCCTTCGACAGCACCGCGCCGGGGTTCTCCATCAGCGCCGCCAGCAGCGCGAACTCGCGCGGCGACACCGCGACGTTCTCGCCGCGCAGGAACACCTCGCGCCGGGCCGGATCGAGCGTGAGCGCCCCGGCCGTGAGCTGCGGCTGCGCGCGGCCCGCGCGGCGCCGGGCAAGCGCCCGCACGCGCGCGGTGAGCTCGTCGAGGTCGAACGGCTTGACGACGTAGTCGTCGGCGCCGGCGTCGAGGCCGCGCACGCGGTCGGCCACCGCGTCGCGGGCCGTGATGATCAGCGTCGGAATGTCGTTGCCGCCGCGGCGCAGCGACTCGAGCAGCGCGAGCCCGTCACGGCGCGGCAGCCCGAGGTCGAGCAGCAGCAGGTCGTAGGCGTGGTCGGCGAGCGCGGTCTCCGCCTGGACGCCGTCGCGCACCCAGTCCACGGCGAAGCCGTCCAGCTTGAGGCCCTTGCGCACGGCCTCGCCCACCATGACGTCGTCTTCCACCAGCAGCAGTCGCATCGCCGTATCCTGGCCGAGGACACCGATGGTACAACCAAAAAAAAGACGCCGCGCGCGAAACCCGCAGGCCCCGCGCGCGGCGCACGCCGAATCCGCCGGCGTCAACCCTTGCTGGCGGTGGGCACCTCCAGCGCCAGGAACAGGGCGCCCTCGCCGCGCTTCACCAGCAGCGGCACGCTGCGGCCTTTGGGCAGGGACTTGGCGAGCTCCTTGAGCTGCGCCGGCGACTCCACCTTCTGGCCGTTGAGCTGCAGCAGGACGTCGCCCTGGCGCACGCCGGCCTTCTGCGCGATGCCCGGCCCGACCTGCTGCACCAGCACGCCGTGATCGACTCCGCGGCTCTGGCGCTGCTCCGCCGTGAGCTCGGCCACCGCGATGTTGAGCACCGCGCCCTCGGCCGCGCCCGGCGCCTGCGCGAGCTCGACCGGCTCCTTGGTCGCCAGCTTGCCCACCTCGACGGTCAATCGCTTCTCCTGCCCGTCGCGGATCACGGTCACCGTGCGCTTTTCACCCGGCTTGGTGGCGCCCACCAGCGGCGGCAGCTGGCCCGAGTCGCCGATGTCACGATCGCCGAACCGGACGATCACGTCGCCGGGCTTGAAGCCGGCCTTGTCCGCCGGGCTGCCGCTCCCGACCTGCGCCACCAGCGCGCCGCGCGGCCGCTCGAGGCCGAACGACTGGGCCAGGTCCTGGGTCACGCCCTGCAGCGTCACGCCGAGCCAGCCGCGCGTCACCTCGCCGCTCGTCTTGAGCTGGTCGACGACGTTCATGGCGACGTCGATGGGGATCGCGAACGACAGCCCCATGTAGCCGCCGCTGCGGCTGAAGATCTGCGAGTTGATGCCGATCACGCGCCCGGCGGTGTCGAACAGCGGGCCGCCCGAGTTGCCGGGGTTCACCGCGACGTCGGTCTGGATGAACGGCACGTAGTTCTCGCTCGGCAGCTGACGCCCCAGGGCCGACACGATGCCCTGCGTCGCGGTGCGCTCGAGCCCGAACGGCGCGCCGATCGCGAACACCCACTGGCCCACCTTAAGATCCGACGAGCTGCCGACCTTCACCGTCGGCAGGCCGCTGGCGTCGATCTTGAGCAGGGCGATGTCGGATTGCGGGTCCGATCCCACGACCTTGGCCGTGTACTCGCGCCGGTCGTTGAACCGCACCGTCACCTTCTCCGCGCCGCGGACGACGTGGTGGTTGGTGACGACGTAGCCGTCGGCGGAGATGATGAAGCCGGAGCCGATGCCGCGCGCGCGCGGCGCTTCGTCCGGCGTCTCGCGCGGCATGTTGGGGAACGGGAAGCGCTTGAAGAACTCCGGCATGTCGTCGCCGAAGTCGGGCGCCATGGCCTGGGGCCCGCCCGGCTTGCCTTCCGTGGCGATGTTGACGACGGCGTCGCCGTAGCGCTCCACCAGCTGGGAGAAGTCGGGCAGCGCCAGCAGCGGCGCCGCCTCGGTCGCGGCCGGCGCGGGAACCGCCACCGCGCTCGGCTGATAGGCCGTCGCTGCCGCGCCGACGCCCAGCGCCAGCGCCACCGCGGCGGCGACCTTTTTCATTCTCGGGGTTACGGTCATTGCCTGTCCTCCGTAAAATTGACGCGTGGCCGGAGCAGCCCTGCCCCAGCCCTCGAAGGCAAGCTTGCCCGAAGCAGGCTTAAGGGAACCTTAAGGGCCCCGGCGTCCCAACGGCGGAGCGCGGCTTCGCCTTCCCGTCGGCGCCCCCAGCGGGGCGGCGCCGCCAGCGCGCGCGAGAAGAAAAAGGAGCACACCCGTATGGTCAAGGAGGCAGTTGCCAAGGCGCCCAAGGCGGTGATTTCGGCGGCGCGGGAGTTTCTGCAGCACGAGGCCGCCAGCGGCATCCTGCTGATGGTCGCCACGGTGCTGGCGCTGGCGATGGCCAATTCGCCGGCCTCGGGCCTCTACGACGCGCTGCTGTCGACTCCGGTGTCGGTGCGGGTGGGCGAGCTCGCCATCGACAAGCCGCTGCTCCTGTGGATCAACGACGGCCTGATGGCGGTGTTCTTCTTCCTGGTCGGCCTCGAGATCAAGCGCGAGATCCTCGAGGGCGAGCTGTCCAACCCGGCGCAGATCGCGCTGCCCGCGCTCGCCGCCGTCGGCGGCATGGTGGTGCCCGCGGCGATCTACGCGGCGATCAACTGGGGCGACCCGCTCGCCATCCGCGGCTGGGCGATCCCGGCCGCCACCGACATCGCCTTCGCGCTCGGCGTGCTGTCGCTTCTCGGCAAGGGCGTGCCCAACGGGCTCAAGGTGTTCCTGCTGACGCTGGCGATCCTCGACGACCTCGGCGCGATCGTCATCATCGCGCTGTTCTACACCGAGAACCTCTCGCTTGCCTCACTCGGCATCGCCGGCGCGGCGCTGGTGGCGCTGACCGTGCTCAACCGCCGCGGCGTCGTCGCGATCCCCGCGTACCTGTTCATCGGCCTGGTGATGTGGGTGGCCGTGCTGAAGTCCGGCGTGCACGCGACGCTGGCCGGCGTCGCGCTGGCCTTCTTCATCCCGATGCGCGCGCCCAACGGCGAGAGCTCGCCCCTGCGCAAGCTCGAGCACGACCTGCACCCGACGGTCGCCTACGCCATCCTGCCGATCTTCGCCTTCGCCAACGCCGGCGTGTCGCTCGGCGGCTTCGGCGTCGATGCGCTCACGCATCCGGTCACGCTCGGCGTCGCGCTCGGCCTGTTCGTCGGCAAGCAGCTCGGCGTGTTCGCGTTCGCCTGGGTGACGATCAAGCTCGGGCTGGCGAAGCTGCCGGAGGGCGCCAGCTGGCTCGCGCTCTACGGCGTGTCCATCCTGTGCGGGATCGGCTTCACCATGAGCCTGTTCATCGCGTCGCTGGCGTTCGAGGGCAAAGGGCCGGCGGCGCTCGGCCTCGACCGCGTCGGCATCCTGGAAGGCTCGCTGCTCTCCGCGGTGGTGGGCTTCATCGTGCTCAAGGTCGCGCTCAAGCGCCGCGCCGGCCGCCAGGCATCGTGACCCGGGACGCGCGGCGCCGGCGGCCGCGAACGGGGGCTCAGCGCGGCGCCGCGATGGCGCCGCCCCTGGGGCCGCACGCCATGCGGTCGAACTCGGCGGCGTAGCTCTCGGCCATCTCGGCCGCCTGCCGGCGCTGGGCCTGCGTCATCAGCCGCTGCACCTCGTAGATCATCTCCAGCGTCGCCAGCCGGTTGGCGGCCACCTTGCGCCGCAGCTCCGGCAACCACAGTTCGTCGTAGTCGACGAACAGCCGCGCCACCTCGGCATCGAACCGCGCCGGGCGCGTGCCCTCCGCGAGCGTCGCCAGAAAAGCGGCCTGCCAGCGTTCACGGAAGGCGAGCCAATCGCCCCCCGTCGGGTCGAAGCCCCGGCTCCAGCGCGCCACCGTTTCCGCCTGCGCGGCGTCGAGTCCGCCGATCCAGCGCGTGATCTGCGTCGTCGCCCGCTCCGCGCGCTTGGCCGCCAGCGCGTCGCGCGGAGCCTCCACCCACTCGACGCGGTACGCGCGATTGCTGGCCTCGAAGTTGGCCGCCAGCCGGTCCAACTGCTCCGGCGTCGCCGATTCGAAGGTGCGCGCCAGCACCGGGGCCAGCTGCGCGAGCAGCACGCGCCAGTGCGCCTGCACGTCGGCGGCGCGGCGGGCTACGTCGTCGCGCGACATGCCGCGCCCGATCTCCGCGCCCACCCCGCGCAGCCACTGCGCGTACTGCGGCAGCTGGGTCGAGCAGTGCCACTGGCGCACGTCCGCCAGGCCGCCCTTGAGCACCGCCTCCTGCCGCGCGTTCAGCGGAAAGTAGTCGCGGACGTACCAGACCAGCGCGCTGTCGACGAGGCCGTAGCCGATGTTGATCACCAGCGTGCAGCCGGCGAGCGCGGCGGTCAGCAGGAGCAGAGGCAGGCGGCGGATCACGGGCGGCGGCGCGAAAGGG
>CAZGTK010000177.1:0-5827 GCA_964528415.1 uncultured Burkholderiales bacterium
CCGAGATCCGCGCCGGCATCATCGTCGGCCCCGGCTCGGCCGCGTTCGAGGTCATGCGCGATCTCGTCCTGCACCTGCCGCTGATGGTGACGCCGCGCTGGGTGCGCGCCAAGTCGCCGCCGATCGCACTGGAGAACCTGCTCGAGTACCTGGTGCGTGTCGCCTTCCTGCCGCAGGCGGCGAACCGCATCTACGACGCCGCCGGGCCCGAGACCCTCACCTACGAGGACATGATGCGTGAGCTCGCCGACGTCGCCGGCAAGCGCCGGCCGACGATCGTCCCGGTGCCGGTGCTCTCGCCAAAGCTGTCGTCTTACTGGCTCGGGCTCATCACGGCGGTACCGGCCAGCATCGCGCGTGCGCTGATCGGCGGGCTCAAGCACGACTTCGGCGCCGACGACGAAGCGCTGTGCAGGCTCGTGCCGCAGCGGCTGCTCACCTTCCGCGAGTCGGTGGAGGCGGCGTTTGCCGCCGAGCGCGCGCATACGGTCGCCGCGCGCTGGACCGAAGGCGCGTTCGCGCTGCGCGGCTTCAGCCACGATGTCGCGTTCTACGCCAAGAAGGCGAGCGGCACGGCGGTTGCCAGCGCGTCGCCCGCCGCGGTGTGGCGGCAGGTCACCGCGATCGGCGGCGACAACCGCTACTACTACATGAACATCCTGTGGACGATCCGTGAATTCATGGATTGGTGCGTCGGCGGCCCCGGCTTCTCGCGCGGCCGCCGCGACCCCGTGGACGTGCGGCTCGGCGACGTCATCGACTACTGGACCGTGATCGGCATCGAGCCGGAGCGGCGCCTTACGCTGCACTTCGGCATGAAGGCGCCGGGCGCCGGCGTGCTGGAGTTCGAGCTGGAGCCGCTGGACGCGCAGCGCACGCGCGTCACCGTGACCGCCTACTGGCACCCGAAGGGCTTCTGGGGGCTCGCCTACTGGTACGCGCTGGTGCCGGCGCACCTGTTCATCTTCAAGGGCTGGACCGCGGAAATTGCGCGGCGGGCGGAGGCGGCCGATAGGCAGCGGAGCGAAGCCGCGCTGCCGCGCTGACCGGCGCGGCGCCCGGCGCCCGGCCTCAGCCCGCGCCGGGGAGCATCAGCTTGATCAGCAGCCAGGTAAGCCCGACGACGACGAAGATCCCGGCGACGTTGAGCCAGAAACCCGCCCGGATCATCTGCGGGATCGTCAGCAAGCCGGTGCCGAACACGATGGCGTTGGGGGGCGTGCCCACCGGCATCATGAACGCGAGGCTCGCCGCCATCGTGCACGGCACCAGCAGCAGCGCGGGCGGCACCCCGAGACCCGGCGCCAGCGCCGCCAGGATCGGCAGCATCGTGGCCACCTGCGCCGTATTGGAAGTGACCTCGGACAGGAACACGGTCACCGCCACCACGACGAACACGACGCCGATCGCCGGCCAGCCGCCGAACCCCTGCGCGAAACTGCCCAGGAACGCCGAAACCCCGTTGACCTCGATCGCGGACGCCAGCGCGAGGCCGCCGCCGAACAGGATCAACACGCCCCACGGCAGCTTGACCGCCATCGGCCAGTCCATGGCGAACAGGTGCTTCTGCCGGTCGACCGGCAGCAGGAACAGCAGGATCGCGGCGGTCACCGCGATGATCGTGTCCGACAGCGCCTTGAGCGGCATCACGCCGCCGATCTCGATGCCGGCGATCAACGGGCGGAAGATCCAGAAGAAGACCGTCGCGCCGAAGACGTAGAGGACGACGCGCTCGCCGTGCTTGAGCGACCCCAGCTTGGCGTACTCGGCGTCGACGTAGGCGCGGCCGCCCGGGATCTCTCCCATCTGCGTGGGGAAGATAACGCGCGTCGTCAGCACCCAGGCGATCGGCAGCATCGCCAGCGCCAGCGGCAGCCCGTACATCATCCAGCGCACGAACGACACTTCCATGCCGTAGGTCTGCTGCAGGAAGCGCACCAGGATGCCGTTCGGCGGCGAGCCGACAATGGTCGCCACGCCGCCGATGGACGCCGCGTAGGCGATGCACAGCAACAGCGCCATGGCGAAGTTGCGCTCGTCGCGGTCCTCCTGCGGAATGCCGCCCAGTTCGGCCAGGCCCTTGCCGCTGCGCTGGCGCAACGCGAGGTCGATCACCGACAGCGCAATCGGCACCATCATGGCGGCGGTCGCGGTGTTCGACACCCACATGCTCAGGAACGCGGTGGCGCCCATGCAGCCCGCCACCACCATCGGCGGGCGCGTGCCCACCAGCTTCAGCGTGAGGAACGCGATGCGCCGGTCGAGCCCCCAGCGCTGGATCGCCAGGGCCAGCACGAAGCCGCCGAGGAAAAGGAAGATCACGTCGGCGCCGTAGTTGGCCGTCGTCTGGCCGAGCGGCATCACGCCCAGCAGCGGGAACGCGACAATGGGCAGCAGCGAAGTGACCTCGATCTCCACCGCCTCGGTCATCCACCAGGTCGCCATCCACACCATCATCGCCAGCGTGGCGCGGCCGGGGTGGGCAAACTCCACCGGCGCGCCGGTGGCGCCGGTGTAGCTCTCCGGCAGCAGCAGGTAGCAGACGAGCGCGAGCAGCGCGCCGGCGATCAGCGCGGCGCGGCGCAGCCAGAACGCACCGTCCCCGCCGCCTCCCCGGGCACTCGTCGGTTCCGTCATGGCCGTCTCCCCTTGGAACCGCCCCGTCAGCCGGGGCGCAAGCACGCCGGGGCGGCCGCGGCCGCCCCGGCGCGGTCATGCCGCTCGCATCAGTAGATCATCGCGAACCACGGCACCCCGATCAGCAGGTAGGCACCGATGAAGATGACGCCGAAGATCGCGCCGAGCCGCCAATAATCCTTCGCCGGCAGATAGCCGCTGCCGTAGTACACCGGCGACGGTCCCGTGGCATACGGCGTCAGGATGCCCATGATGCCGAGCGTGCCCGAGAGCATCATCGCGAACTGCGGCATGTTGATGCCGGGGATGGCGGAGCCCACCGCGAGCATCACCGGCAGTACCGCGGTGACGTGGGCCGTGATGCTGGCGAACATGTAATGGAGGAAGAAGAACACCAGCGTCAGCACCACCATCGCCATCAGCGGCGTGAGACCGGTCATGTGCCCGCCGATCGCCTGCGCCAGCCATTTGACGAAGCCGACCTGCGCCAGCCCCGAGGCCAGCGCCACCAGCGTGCCGAACCACACGAGCACGTTCCACGCCTGCTTGTTGGCGAGGATGTCGTCCCAGGTGACGACGCCGAGCACGATCATGAGCGACACCACGACGATGGCCACCGCGGTGGCGTCGATGAACTTGCCGCCGAAAATCCACAGCGAGAGCGCGATCAGCACCAGCACCGCCAGCAGGATCTCGCGCCGGCTCATGCCGCCCTGCTTCTCCAGCTCCTCGGCCGCCCACGCCGGCACCTCGGGGCCGCCCTTCACTTCCGGCGGATAAAGGAAATAGCCGATCAGCGGCAGGACCAGCAGCATGACGATGCCGAACGGCGCCATTGCCTTGAACCACTGCAGCCAGCTTATATCGACCTGCGCGGTCTTGCGCACCAGTTCGACCGCCAGCGGGTTGGGCGCGAGCCCCGTCAGGAACATCGTGCTGGTGATGCAGGTGGCGGAAATCCCCATCCACATCAGGTACGAGCCCATGCGCCGCGCCGACGGGTCGTTGGGCTTGGAGTCGTACAGCCCCGGCAGGTTACGGATCACCGGGTAGATGGTGCCGCCGCTGCGCGCCGTGTTCGACGGCGTGAACGGCGCGATGACGAGGTCGGCGATGGTGACCGCGTAGCCCAGCGTCAGCGTCTTCCTGCCCATCAGCTTCACCAGCACCAGCGCGATGCGCTTGCCCAGGCCGCTCTTCTCGTAGCCGAGCGCGAACATGAACGCGGCGAAGATCAGCCAAACCGTGGTGTTGGAAAAGCCCGACAGGCCCCAGCGGATCGCCGCCGACGCAGGCTTGAAGCCCTCTTTGGCCAGCTCCGCGGGGCTGAAGTAGACGTACGGCGCAAGGACCATGACCACCGCGACGCCGATCAGCCCGACGGCGGCGCCGGGCAGCGGCTCGAGGATCAAACCCGTGATGACACCGGCAAAGATGGCGAAGTAATACCACGCGTGCGGCGCCAGACCTTCGGGCGGCGGGATCAGCGCCACCACGACCGCCACCACCAGCGGCGCGAACAGCTTCCAGTTGAGTTTCATGGAGTACCCCTTCTCTGCAAGCAGCCGCTTCGCGGCCGGGACTCCTCCATCCTTCCACTACCGTTCACGCGGCGTTTTGATCGCCGTCAACGTTCCCGCCGATGGCAGGTCACTTCATTCCGGTCGCCACCATCTTGCGGCGCAGGAACGCGATCTGCGTGGCAAGCGGCAGGTTCTTCGGGCAGACGTCGTGGCAGCCCAGCAATGACATGCAGCCGAACACGCCGTCGTCGTCGCCGATCAGCTCGTAATAGTCCTCGTCGGTGCGGCCGTCGCGCGGATCGAGGCGGAAGCGGGCGATCTTGTTGAGGCCCACGCCGCCGACGAACGCCTCGCGCATGCGCACCGTGCCGCAGCCGGCGATACAGCAGCCGCATTCGATGCAGCGGTCCAGCAGGTAGATCTCCTCCGCCAGCTCGGGCTCCATGCGCTCCTCGATGCGGGTCAGGTCGACTTCCTGCTGCTTCATGTGGACCCAGGTCTCGAGCCGCTCGCTCATGGCGCGCATCCACTTGCCTGTGTTCACCGACAGGTCGCCGATCAGCTCGAACACCGGCAGCGGCGCCAGCGTGATCTCCGGATCCAGGTTCTTGGTCAGCGTGCGGCAGGCGAGCCCGGGCTTGCCGTTGATCATCATGCCGCAGCTGCCGCAGATGCCGGCGCGGCAGACGAAGTCGAACTGCAGCGACGGGTCCTGCTTCTCGCGAATCTCGTTCAGCGCGATGAACAGCGTCATCCCCGCCGCCTCTTCCAGGTCGTAGGTCTGCAGCCGCGGCTTGTCGCCCGGCACTTGCGGGTTGTAGCGCAGGACGCTGATCCTGAGCTGCCGGTTCTCGGTGGTCGTCTCGCTCATGTCGCCATCGCCTTCGGTTCGTCGATGCGCTCGTTGCGGCCGCGGAAGCGCTCCGGCAGAAGATGCTCGTACGGCATCAGCGCCTGCTGGATCGCGTGGCGGTCGCCGCCGCCCTGCCGGATCTTTTCCACCTCCGCCGCTCGCGCCGACGTGTTCGGATGTTCGACGTAGTCCTTGGCGCCGTAGCCGCGCCAGCCCGGAGGCAGCTCCATTTTCCCGACGTCGAGCGCCTCGTAGGCAAGCTGCGGCAGCGTGTCGGCGTCGCAGCGCCAGGTCGCGAGCGTCCGCTTGAGCCACTCCGCGTCGTTTCGCCGCGGATAGTCCTCGCGATAGTGAGCGCCGCGGCTCTCGGTGCGCGTCGCGGCGCCGTGGGCGATCGCGAGCGCGATCTTGAGCATCTTCTGGGTGCGGTACGCCGTCACCAGCTCCGGGTTGGCGCCGGTCGCCTTGTAGCGCACGCCGATGTGGCGGCTCCGCTCCAGCAGCTGCTGCAGCTCGTCCACGGCCGCCTTCAAATCCTCGCCGCGGCGGAAGATGCCGACCTTGTCGGTCATGATGTTCTGCATGCGCACCTTGAGCTCGTTGGCGTCCTCCGTGCCCGCCCCCTTGAGCATGGCGTCCAGCTTGGCGCGCTCGCGCTCGACGAAGTCGTGCACAACCCCGAGCGGAACGTTGAGGTCGTTCTCGGCCTTGTCGCAGAAATCGGCGATGAACTCGCCGACGATCATGCCGGCCACCACCGTCTCGGCCACCGAGTTGCCGCCGAGGCGGTTGAAGCCGTGCATGTCCCAGCAGG
>CAZGTK010000178.1:0-5808 GCA_964528415.1 uncultured Burkholderiales bacterium
GCCGCCGCACGCGCAGCCGTGGCCTGCACCCCTGGGTGCAATCGGGCGCCCGGGCGAGATCGAGGCGCGCGAATCCCGCCGTCGCACCGGGGCGGGAGCCTTATCGTGGGTCATCATGCGCGCTTTCCTTTCCCGCGCGTCGTCCTCTTCGTCTTCGCGGCGGACTTCGATTTTCCCGTGGTCGTGCGCTTGCGCGCCGGTTTCGCCGCGCGCCGCAACCCGAGGTCGACCCCGCCGGCAGGCCTGAGCCGAAGGCGCGCCAGCTCGTCGTCGTTGAGCCGCACCTCCTGCACCAGCGTCGCGCCGGGCGCGAGCGTGACGGCCGGCTGCGCCGGCCTCACGCGCTGGTCGCCGGCGACGACGCCGACCGCGAGCTTCTGCTTCGCCAGCGCCGCGGCCTGCTCCGGCTTGAGCACGAACGCGTAATAGCCGTGCGCGTCGGTGGGGACCGCCGCAACGCCGTCGACGGCGTCGCCCTTGGCGTCCACGAGCTGCACCTCGACGCCGGCGACGCGGTTGAGCGACTGATCCGTGATGCGCCCGTGGAGCAGGGTATCGGCCTGCTCGACGCGCGGCACGCGCACCGAGGCGATCTGCGCCTCGACGTCGAGCGCCCGGGCGAGCTCGACGCGCGCCGCGGCCGCCGTCTTCAAGGCCTGCACGCGCGGCGCCTCGGCGCCGAGCTTGGCGGTGAGCCGCGCCGCCTCCGCGCCGATCAGCGCGCGGGCGGCCAGCTGCATTTCACGCGCGACGTTCAAGGTTGTCACCGTCTCGTCGTTGAGCGCGTCGATGAGCCCGCGCAGGTCGTTGCGGAACGTCTCCGCGCTGGTCTTCTTCACGGCCATGGCGTCATCCTCTCTGTTTGAGCAGCAGCTCCGCCACCATGTTGAGGCTGCGGCAGCGTGCGTTGGCGAGCACCATGTTGCCGTCCTGCACCTCGGGATAGGAGGTGTCGGTGCCGATGACGATGATGCAGTGGTCGGCCTGGTTGTAGGTGGTCGCGTTGAGACGGCTGGCGAGGCTCGCCAGCGACAGCAGCGTCTCGGCGTTGGCCTCGCTCATCCGGTTGCTGCTGGCGCGCAGCGTCGCGCCGTACAGCAGCACGTTGGAGAACAGCCCCTGCGCCTGGACGTTGCGCGACTGGTTGTGCGAGTAATCCAGATCGTCGGCCACCGCCACCAGGTGGGAGCTCAGGCTGCGCACGGCGGCGCCGGTGCGCGACTGGTTGTCGCAGAACGTCGTCGAGCCCAGCGGCAGGACGCTGCGCGCCGCCGCGGTGCGGTCGAAGGCGCTGAGGTTGGTGTTGATGCGCAGGCCCGAGGAGAGCGCTGGCTGCGCGTTGGTGTTGATCGTCATGCCGGCGGTCGAGGCGCCGGTGTTGGTGCTGACGCCGCCGGCCGGCGCGCTGTTCGCGGGCGCGTCGCCGAGCAGCGAGAGCACCGACGAGGGCGCGCCGGTGCTCGCGTTGGCCACTGCGCCGGAGGAGAAGTTGTCGGAGGGCCGGAAGCTGCTCGGCGGCGGACTCGTCTGCACGCCGCCGGCGTTCACGATCAGCACGGTGCCGGCCAGCCGCTCGAAGTTGCTCACGCCGGAGACTTCGCTGGAGAACGCGTTGTCGGTGATCTGCAGCGGCCCCAGCGCGCCGATCCACAGCGCGACGCCGGCCGGCTGCTCCACCAGGTTCTCGTGCACGCGCGCGGCCGGCGACGGCGTGACGCGCGCCTGGCCGGTGCCGGTGACGAGGTCGAGCAGCGTTGCCGCCGCGACCAGGTTCAGCACGATGCCGCCGCGGCGGCCCGGCAGCAGGTCGTCGTCGGCGGCGACGAGCGGCCCGTTGTTGCGAATCGTGTTGAGGGTGATCTCCACCGTCTCGCCGTAGCTCACGTAGACGCCGCACACCGGGTCGATGTGCCGCGTGCCGCAGTCCTCGATCGCGTTCCCGCGGATCGCCGCGTCCTGGCAGAAGCCGAGGCTCACGCCGCCCAGGCCGCGCCGCCGCGCCTCGTCCTGCAGCGCGGCCGTGAACGGGTTGCGCAGGCAGCGGGTGATGCGATTGCCCTCGATCGCGAGGCCGATCACCGGCGTGCCGAGCAGCCGCATATAGCGCTGCAGCGCGTTGGCTGCGAGCGCGTTGGTCGCGGCGGCGTCGCCGACCGCGGCGGCGCGGGCCGACGGGATGCCGATGCCGCACAGGCCCATCGCCTCGATGCGGTTCTTCTCGATCGCGACGTCGTAGAGGAAGCCGAACGGCTCGGGCTCCGGCTGCACGTCGACGGCCACCATCGTGAGGATGTGCAGGCGGTTCGCGGCCAGGTTGATGACCTCGATGCTGTCGATCGCCAGGCCTGGGGTGGCGACCGTGACGCGGTAGGTGCCGTCGGGCGCCTGCACGGCGAAGCCGCCGTCGTCGCCGGTCACGGCGCTCAGGCTCTGGTTCGTGTCCACGTGCGTGAACGCGAGCTGGATCCCGGAGGGGCTGGCGCCCGCGGGCGGCACGACCGTGCCGAGAATCATGCCGTTGATGCTGCGCACGCGGCGGTCGGGCTGCGCAGCGCCGTCGCCGCCCGGCGCGGGACCCGACGGCGCGCTGCCCAGCGTGATGCCGTCGCCGGCGCCGCCGCGGACCAGGTTCTCCAGGATGCGCACGCGCTCGCAGCCGTTGGCGAGCTGGATGCCGCCCTTGGCGAGGTACGGCGCCGGCGGCAGGAACGTGAAGCTGCCGACCCAGAGCAGGTTCACGTAGTTCAGGAACAGCACGCGATGGGTGTAGACGAGCTCGAAGCGCGCGCACGGATCGGTCGGGTCGGTCGGGCGTCCGCCGCCGCCGGGATCGTCCACCGGCGGCGTCTGCGGCGCCGGCACGACGTCGATCTCGTTGCGCTCCACCAGCGCGTCGTCGGCGGCGAGGTAGATCGCGACGTCGCCCGTCGCCCGGTCCAGCATGCGGATGCGGTTGTGGTGGATGCGCACGCCCAGCCCGTTGACGACGCGGATCGCGTGGGTGCACGCGAGGATGCGGTTGTGGCCGACCTGTAGCCCGCGCACGAGCCCGGGCCGCGTACCCTCGGCCAGGATCGCGGTGCCGCCCATCGTGGTGAGGTCCATATGCTCGAGCGTGACGTTGGTCGAGTCGATCACGCGGAAGATCGGATCGCTCGGCGTCGCGGCGCGCGGCACCACCTTGGTCTTGGTGTCGCAGCCCTTGATCTTGACGTTGGCGCGGTTCGCGATCACGGCGTTGGCGTGGTGCAGCCCGGGCAGCAGGCAGATTTCGCCGCCGCTCGCGGGCAGGTGCGTGAGCGCCTCCTCGATCGAGTCGAAGTCGCCGTGGCTCGATTCGCCGTCGCCGACCGTGAATGTGCAGCAGACCTTCTGGTTGGTGAGCGGCCGGAACACGCGCCGGCAGTCGTCGATCTCGGCGTCGACGTACTCGGCGGTGCGGTCGGCCTGCCAGTGCACGATGGCGAGCGGCGCGCGGCGCACGCGCACGCCCTGCGGCGGCGCGTTGGCGGGCCACAGCGACGGGTCCATCGGCGTGCCGGAAGCGCGCACGGGGAAGGTCCAGTAGTCGCCGGGCCGGTAGTTCGAGAGATTCGCGGCGGGCGCCTGGAACTGCAGCTGGATGCCGTCGCCGAGCTCGGCCGGCGTCGCGCTGACCGGGAAGTCGGCGACGCGCGCGACGCCGTTCCACAGTCGGAAAAAGGCCGTCGCCGGCGCCGCCGCCGGCCAGCTGCCCTGGATACCGGTGAGCGCCAGCCGCCCCGGTTGCGCGAGCGTCGCGTCCGCCGTCATGGTCACGCGGTAATGGCCCAGCGCGGCGTCGTAGGCCAGCGCTTCGAGGTAGAAGCCGGAGACGCCGCAATGGTTGATCGCAGGCGCGTTGTCGCGCAGATCGACGGTGCCCGTGGTGGCGCCGGTGGAGGCGAACACGCCGCGGCCGACCAGGCCGCCGTTGAACTGCGACCACTTGAAGCGCGCCTGTCCGCCCGCGGGCTCGGCGATCTCGATGCGGTAGAGGTGGTGTTCGAGCCCGGTGTAGCCGCCGCCCGCCTCCAGCGGGCACTCGCCTGGCAGGAAGATCGACGGCGCCGGCGTCACGGTCAGCCGGCCGCGGCCGGCGAGGTCGTCGGCGAGCCGCGCGGCGACCGACGCGCAGTCGTCGTTGGGCCCGACGCGCAGCAGCTTGAGCGCAAAGTACACGCGGCTGCGCTCGCTGGTGTCGGGACCGCCGAGCGCCGGCTCCAGCAGGTGCACGGGTTCCTGGAACGCGGAGAGCGCCTCTTCCCACGCTTCCAGCACCACGGCGTCGTGCACGTTGGCGCCGATCGTCGCCGCGCTGGCCGGCGGCGACTGGAACGGCGGCCCCAGGTACGTGGCGCGCCGCTGGAACGGCGTCGTGCCCGGCGAGTGCAGCAGGAGGCCGTCGACCCACGCGCGGCCGGGCTCCAGCGTCAGGGTGACGTTCGTGCCGTCCGAAAGCGCCGCGGCGACGCGAAAGCTGGCGGGCGCGGCCGCCGGCGCGGCGACGATGTCGGGCCCGACCGCGTCGCGAGCCATCGTCTCGCGCCAATGGCCGGCGATCTGCGTGACGGCGGTGACGTCGGTGTCGGACAGCACCCGCCCCTGCTGCATCAGCACCCCGGTGAAGTTGTCGGCGGGGTTGAACGCCCATCGGGAGAAGTCGCCTTTCATGGTCTTGTCCTCTTGTGCAGCCCGTCAGCCGCGTCAGGTGATCGGGATCAGCAGGGCGCGCACGCCCACCGGCACGAACTCGCGCAGCCGGATGCTCACGTTCTTCCAGCGATGCGTGTTGAGCAGATAGCCGAACGCGCCCATCTCGTCGTTGCCGGGGCCCTGCTCGAGCAGGCGGCGGTCGGCGCCGTGCGCAAGCTGCGCGTAGCCCGGCCGGCCCCAGATAGCGGAGGTGAATTCGAGCCGCGCGTCGGTGCCGAACACGCAGCCGTGGTGCTGCGGCAGGCGGTCGCCGTCGCCGGAGAAATAGCTGTAGCGGATGCAGCCCGCCAGCGTGTCGTGGACCTCGAGCCGGTGCGCGAAGATGCCGCCGCTGCCGGTCGCGCGCTCGACGCGCATGCGGCCGAAGCAGGTCAGGCCGGAGAGCGCCTTCGGCTTGCGCTCCGCGACGTAGTCCGCGGGCAGCCCCAGCGTGAGCTCCGCGCCCCACCCAGTCTCGGGGTCGCCCGTCGCGGCGTGCAGCGCCAGCGCGGGGGCGGTGGCGCCGACGCCCGCGCCGGCGTCGACGATCGTGCCGGCGGCGAACACACCGTAGCCGTCGTCGAGCGCAAGCGGTCCGGCGATGCTCTGCTGCAGCACGATCTCCGGGACCTGGTCGAAAGCGTCGCGCTCCGGACCCGGCGGAAAGCCGTAGGTGTTGTCGCACGCCATCGCACGCCGGATCGGCTGGCGGACGTTTTCGAGATCGACCCAGCCGCCCGGGTCGAGCGTGCACTGCTCGATCTCGAGGCGGTGCACGGCGGCGCGCGCGATGAGCGGTGTCGCCGGTCCGTAGTCCGCGCTGACGTACAGGCCCTCCAGCCGCACCGTGAGCGAGGCCATCAGCGCGTCGGCGCCGGCGCCGGTGACGTCGCTCGGCCGGAACGCGAGCGGGCGCGCGAGCCGGATCACCGGCCGCTCGCCGCTGGCGGCACGGATCCATACCGACTGGCTCGGCCGCAGCGTGCGCACGCCGGCTTCGGTGACGGTGCCGGCGACCGACGCGAGGTCGAGGTCGTGCGTCATGCTGTCGCGGATCTCGACGATCAACGGCGCCGCCAGCTGATGCAGGTCGGC
>CAZGTK010000179.1:0-5777 GCA_964528415.1 uncultured Burkholderiales bacterium
TCATCCGCTTGACGAGCGTGGCCAGGTGAGCGAAGCCGCCGACCTTGCCGTAGGTCCGCGCGGCCTGCTCGAAATCGAGGAAGGTGAAGGCGTGCGCCTCGCGGGTGCCGGCCTTGACGCCGAATTCCTTCAGCAGCGCCTCTCCCACCAAGTGGGGCGGCCGGCCCTTGGCCTCGGCGATGCCGATGTTGACGCTCGGCTCGCGGAAATAAATCGGCAGGAGCTGAGCGTGGCAGTCGGTGAAGTGCATGAAGCTCACGTTGCCGAACTTCGGCAGCTCGTAGAACTTCTCCGCGCTCGGCGCCGCCAGCGCCCAGCGGCTGTCCAGCGCGAAGCCGGACGCGGCCGCGGCGGCGAGGATCTGCATGAACTCGCGGCGACTCATGGACATCGTGTTTCCTCCTCTGGCATTCGGGGCTCGGGCATGAAAAAGCCCGGGGTGGTTGGCCCCAGGCTTTTTCCCGGCAATGGTCCAGGCGTGGACGCGACGGGGCAGGGCCCCTCTGCGCGTCAGCTGATGCTGGTTTCGATCTTGTTGGTGTCGCCCTTGTTGTCGACCCAGCTGACCTCCACCTTGTCGCCGGCCTTGGCGCCCTTCAACTTGAAGCCGAGGAAGGGGTTCTTCGAGACTGCCTGGCTCCACTGCGCGCCCAGCACGGGCTTGCCGTTCAGCGTGGCGGAGACGTTCTTGATGAAATGGGCCGGAATCAGCTGGCCGGTTTTCGAGTCCTTGCGCTGGCCGGTTTCCATCGGGTGGTTCATCAGCACCTTGACGTCGGCGACGTCGCCTTGCATCTGGGCGCGGATTTTCATCGGTTCTGCCATGGTCTGCTCCTCGCTAGCTCTTCAATACGGGTGACTGGTCGTTCGTGTCGGACGCGGGCGCTCAGCCGCCGCAGCCGCCGATCGTGACCTTCACCTCTTTTTGCGCCGTAAAGTACTTGCCGTTGGCCGCCACCAGGACTTTGACGTTGGACGTCTGGCCCATCTTGATGCGGAAGCTGACGTAGCCCTCGGCACCGTTGGCCAGGTCGAAGTCCGCCGCCAGCGGCTGCGGGTTCTTCTCCGCCATCACGGCGATCCGGCTGGTGCCGGCGATCTTGCTGGTGACCTCGATCGGAACGACTGCCCCGTTCTCGGCGATGTCCGGCGCCTTGATCAGGATGTCTGCCGTCTCGGTCGGCGCTGCGGCGCCCAGGTTTTTCAAGGCGTCGTCGATCGTCTTGGACTCGAAGGCGGACTTGTTCCACTCCGCCGCCAGGACCGCGCTCGGCTTGAGCAAGCCCGCGGCCACCGCCACTGCCAGCGTCCCGGCGGCGCCGGAGCCCTTCAGGATGGTTCTGCGCAGTTGATTCATATACTTTTTCCTCCGTCGACCTCTTATAGGATGGATTCCGCGTCCCGCTGCCACCGGGACCGTCAATGAGAATAACCCAAAATTCCAATGCCGTCCAAACGGGCCGCCGAATTCGGCTTACGCTTCCGACAGTTGCGCTGATGCGAGGATAAGCCGGGCTTATTCCCGGCTAGCGCAGCCGAGCGGCATCGAGCGCGACCAGCTGACGCCTCAATTCGCGCAGCCGCGCCTCGACGATCGACTTCTCGTAGAACGTGCCCTCGCTCTGCGCCGCCAACTGGAATTGCTGCACTGCGCCGCGCAGATCGCCGTCCATGAGCAGGGCCTCGCCTTGCGCCTGGTGCGCAAGAAGCGTCTTGCCCTGGGCCGTGTAGACCTGCGCCCTGATGCGAAAAAGCCTCGAATCCCTCGGGAATTCCTGGCTCGCCTGCTGGGCGACCTTGAACGCTGCCTCGACCTGGCCGTCGTCGAACAGGGCCTGCGCATACTCGTAGACGAGGGGACGGTGCTCGGGAAATCGTTGAATGGCAGCCCGATAGTGCGCCAGCGCCTCCTGGCGCTTGCCCTGGGCCAGCAGCAGGCGGCCGGCGAAGGTTTCCAGCATGCCGTGGCTCGGGAAGCGTGCGCGCAGGATGGCCAGTTCGGCCTCCGCTCCCGCGAGGTCACCCAGGCGCTGCAACACGAGGGCGCGGCCGAAGCGGGTCGCCTGCTCGTCGACGAACTTCTTCTCCTGAAGCCGCAGGTCATAGTCGGCCAACAGGTCGCGCGGATTGCCGCGCAACACGCGCAGCTTCTCTCGCACCAGCAGGAAGTCGAGCGAGTCGCGGACCTGGCGGTAGGGCATCTGCTCGACCCGGTTTTCGACGTCGGCGATGCGCTCGAAGGTCAGCGGGTGAGTCCGCAGGTAGACGGGCGCGCCCGACTCGTAGATCTGGCTCGCGCGCTGCAGCCGCTCGAAGAAGGCGGGTGCCCCGCGCGGGTCGAACCCGGCCTTGTCGAGGATCTGCAAGCCCACGCGGTCCGCTTCGCGCTCGGCGTCGCGGGTAAAGTTCAGCTGGGACTGGATCGCCGCCGCCTGGGAGGTGGCGATGGCTGCGGAGGCGACGTCCGGGCTCGAGCGGGCTGCCAGGATCGCCACCGCCAGTGCTGCGAGCATGGGGATGCCCGCCTGATCCTGCTTGGCCAGCATGCGGGCGATGTGCCGCTGCGTGACGTGGGCAATCTCGTGCGCCAGCACGGATGCCACCTCGGACTCCGACTGCGCCGCCAGAATCAGGCCCGAATGCACGATGACGACGCCGCCGACGAACGCCGACGCGTTGATCGTGTCGTCCTTGATCAGGAAGAAGCGGAACGACTGCTGCGGCTCCGGCGATGCCGCGACGAGCCGCTGGCCCAGGCGGTCCAGGTAGCCCGCCAGCTCGGCGTCATCGATCAGATCGGGGCTGCGCCGGATCTCGCGCGCGATCTCGTCGGCAATGCGCGCCTCCATGGCCGGGCTCAGCTCGGCCGATGCCGCCTCGCCCAGGTCGGGGAGGCTCGGCGCCGGCGGCGGGACCGTCGTCGCGGGCGGGGCAGGATCGCGGCCGGTGAAGATGGGGGGTTGCTGAGCCGGCGCCGGTTGTGCGCTCGCCGCCGGCATCGTGGCGATGGAGGCGGCGACCAGCGCGGCGGTAATGGCGTGGCGTAGATTCATGCCACTGAGTAAGATTCGGCCACCGAGAGCGAAGTTCAAGCAGCGGAGCCAGTATGACACAGGAACTCACCCATTTTGACGCGCAGGGGCAGGCGCACATGGTGGACGTTGCCGGCAAGTCCGAGACGCACCGCGTGGCCCGGGCGGCGGGCACCATTGTGATGGAGTCGGCGACGCTGAAGCGGATCGTGGAGGGAACCGCCCGGAAAGGCGATGTGCTCGGGGTTGCGCGCATCGCCGGGATCCAGGCGTCCAAGCGGACCGGCGAGCTGATTCCGCTCTGTCATCCCATCGGCCTGACGCGCGTCGCCGTCGAATTGACGCCCGACGAGAAGCGCAGCGCGGTCGACTGCGAGGTGACGGCGGAAACCTTCGGCCGGACCGGCGTCGAGATGGAGGCACTGACGGCGGTCAGCGTCGCGCTGCTCACCGTCTACGACATGTGCAAGGCGGTGGACCGCGGGATGCGGATCGAGGGCGTCCGCCTGCTCGAGAAGCAGGGCGGCAAGTCGGGGCACTGGGTGCGCGGCTGACCGCGCCCGGTCCGTCGTCCAGGGAGCGAAAGGGGAGACAGCTTGAGCGAAGCGCAGAGCGAAAGAATCGGCAAATACCACGTCGTCCGCAAGATCGGCACCGGCGCCACCAGCGCCGTCTTTCTTGCCGTCGACCCGTTCACGAAGCGCGAGGTCGCGATCAAGCTGATCTACCCCGAAGCCCTGAAGGACCGGGCGCGCGGGCGCCTGTACAAGAAGCTGTTCCTGACCGAGGCGTCGCTGGCGGGCAAGCTCAAGCATCCCCACATCGTCGAGATCCTCGACGCTGTCGTGGAGGACGACCAGAGCTATCTGGTGATGGAGTACGTGCCGGGATCGACGCTGGAGAAGTTCTGCGAGATCGACAACCTCCTGCCGCTGCCGAACATCGTCGAGATCGTCTACAAGTGCTGCATGGCGCTGGAGTATGCCCAGCGAAACGCCGTGATCCACCGCGACATCAAGCCCGCGAACATCCTGTTGAGCAGCGGGACGGACATCAAGATCTCGGACTTCGGCGCGGCGATCACCGCGGAAACGCAGCACACGACTCAGATCAGCGCCGTCGGCTCGCCGGCGTACATGTCGCCGCAGCAGATCAAGGAGCATCCCCTCACCCATCAGACCGACATCTACTCGTTGGGGGTGGTGATGTTCAAGGCGCTAACCGGAAAGCTGCCGTACACGGCCAGCACCAACGTCAGCATGATCTACCACATCCTCAACACCGAGCCGCCGAAGCCCAGCTCGCTGCGTCCCGAGGTGCCGCCGTCGATCGACGCGATCGTCATGAAGGCGATGGCCAAGGACCTCGAGGCGCGTTACCAGACCTGGGAGGAGTTCGCCCGCGACCTGGTGGCGGCCTACGAAGACGTCCAGGGCTCCACCCGGGTCATTTCCGACACCGAGAAGTTCAACAGCCTTCGCGCGCTCGACTTCTTCCGCCAGTTCACCGACGTGGAGTTGTGGGAGGTCGTGCGCATTACCCGATGGAACCGGTTTCCCCAGGGCAAGGTGCTGATCCGGGAGGGGGATTTCGGGAGTTCGTTCTTTATCCTGACCACCGGGGAAGTGAGTGTCACGTACGAGGGCAAGCTGCTCAATGCCCTCAAGGCGGGCGAGTGCTTCGGCGAAATGGCGTACCTGGCGAAGCGCGCGTTTCCGCGATCGGCGAGCGTCACGGCGCTGACCGACATCACCGTGATCGAGATCAGCGCCGACATGCTGAAGAACGCTTCCGAGAACTGCCGTCACAAGTTCAACGGCGCGTTTCTCAGCATTCTGGTGGATCGCCTGGCGATGGCCAACCTGCGCCTGTCGGCGCTGTTGGCCGAGAAGAAAGTCACGATCTTCTAGGGCTGGGGCGCAGCCCCTGGGGCTACTTGCCGAGCTGCGGCGCGGTGGAGTAGCGCTCCATCACGGTGCGGTCGCGCCACGCCTTTTCCTCCAGCACGGCGGCGGGGATGACGTAGCGGTCCTGCCGCTCGACCGGTTTCTCCTGCACGATCTTGAGCACGCCGCCGTACGGGATCTTACGCAGCAGGCCGCCGCCCGAAGTCTCCCGCGCGATCATGAATTGGTCGTAGGTCCTGAACACGTAGATGTTCGCCGGCCGCGCCTTGCCGGTTTCGTCCTGAAGCGTGATCGTATAGCGCGTGTCTTCCTTGAAGTTCGACTTGTCCATGGCGGCCTCGTTCTATTAGCCAGAGCTAATGTACCACCCGGCGAAGGCCAAAACAATTAGGGGTCCTTATTGATTGATAAAAACAAAAGCTTTGATGAGAACGGTTTTCTTTTGGACAATGAGCGCCGTTTTTCCTGCCTGAACGGGATCCCATGAGCGCTGTGCTGAAGGAAGACCGCGGAGCGGCCGTCCACGAGGTCAAGACCACGACGTGCTACATGTGCGCCTGCCGCTGCGGCATCCGCGTGCACCTGAAGAACGGCGAGGTGCGCTACATCGAGGGGAACCCGGAGCATCCGCTCAACAAGGGCGTGATCTGCGCCAAGGGTTCGTCGGGGATCATGAAGCAGTACTCGCCGGCGCGGCTGACCCAGCCCCTGATGCGTAAGCCCGGGGCCGAGCGGGGCAAGGGCGACTTTGTCCCCGTCACCTGGGACGAGGCGTTCGCCATGCTGGAGGAGCGGCTGCAGAAGATCCGCGAGACCGATCCCAAGCGCTTCGCGCTGT
>CAZGTK010000180.1:0-5775 GCA_964528415.1 uncultured Burkholderiales bacterium
GTCCGGAAAGAACTCGCGCATCTCCGCGTAGAGCTGCGCCGCCAGGGTCTTGTTCGGCGCGAGGATGAAGCCTGGTCGGCCCAGGCGCGCGATGACGTTGGCCATGGTGTAGGTCTTGCCGGAGCCGGTCACGCCCAGCAGCGTCTGGTACGCCAGGCCGTTGTCGAGCCCTTCGACCAGGCGCGCGATGGCCTCGGGCTGGTCGCCCGCCGGGGAAAACGGCTGGTGCAGGCGGTAGGGACTGTCCGGAAACACCACCACGTCGGGCTCGGCGACGGGTGCGGGGTGTGCTGACATCGGCTGGCGCGCGGTCGCAGGCGGCAAAGGCTCCGATTTTCTCATATCCCGCGCCGCGCCGGCCACGACGCCTTCGTCCCGGCGCCGACACACGCTACAATGCGCGCTGGTACCGGCCGCGCCGCGTCGGGCGAAGCGCCGGGTTCCCTGGATCCCCGCTTGATCGACATCTCTCCCCGCCCATGACCTCTTCCGTGCTCTCCAGCGTCCAGATGGCGCCCCGCGACCCGATCCTCGGGCTAAACGAACTGTTCAACGCCGACACCAACCCGAAGAAAGTGAACCTCGGCGTCGGCGTCTACTGCGACGACAACGGCAAGGTGCCTCTGCTCGAGTGCGTTCGCCGCGCCGAGCAGCAGCTCGTCGAGCAGGCGGCGCCGCGCGGCTACCTGCCCATCGACGGCATTCCCGCCTACGACAAGGCCGTGCAGGGGCTGCTTCTCGGCAAGGACCACCCGGCGCTGAAGGACGGCCGCGTGGTGACGGTGCAGTCGCTCGGCGGCACGGGCGGCCTCAAGGTCGGCGCAGACTTCCTGCGGCGCCTGCTGCCGGAAGCGCAGGTGTGGATCAGCGATCCGAGCTGGGAGAACCACCGGGCGCTGTTCGAGAACGCCGGCTTCACGGTCAACACCTACCCCTATTACCACGCGCCGACCCACGGCCTCGACTTCGCCGGCATGATGAAGGCGCTGGCCGCGATGCCGGCCAACTCCGTCGTCGTGCTGCACGCCTGCTGCCACAATCCCACCGGCCTCGACCTGAGCGCGGAGCAGTGGAACGAGGTCGGGGCGGCCGTTACGCGAGGCAAGCTGGTCCCGTTCCTCGACATCGCCTACCAGGGCTTCGGCGACGGGCTCGAGTCCGATGCGGCCGCCGTGCGCACGTTCGCCGGGCTCGGCGTGCCGGTGTTCGTCTCCAGCTCGTTCTCGAAGTCGTTCTCCCTCTACGGCGAGCGCGTCGGCGCGCTGACCATCGTCGGCGACGACCGCGACGAAGCCGGCCGGGTGCTCTCCCAGGTCAAGCGCCTGGTGCGCACCAACTACTCCAACCCGCCGACGCACGGCGGCAGGATCGTCGAGACCGTGCTCGCGTCGCCCGATCTGCGCGGCATGTGGGAGACCGAGCTCGGCCAGATGCGCGACCGGATCCGCACCATGCGCAGCCAGCTGGTGGAAAAGATCCACGCGCGCGTGCCCGGCGCCGATTTCAGCTTCGTCGTCGGCCAGCGCGGGATGTTCTCCTATTCCGGGCTCGCCAAGGACCAGGTGCTGCGCCTGCGCGAGGAGTTCGGCGTCTACGCGATCGACACCGGTCGCATCTGCGTCGCGGCGCTCAACTCCCGCAACATCGACTACGTCGCCGATTCCATCGCGCAGGTGATTCGCTGAGCGGTGCTCAGTAGCCGCGCCGGCGATCGACGAGGCCGGCGAGCGGCTCGCCGGCGCGCAGCCGCCGCAGGTTGGCGGCGACGAACTCGGCCGCGGTGGACGGATCGGTGACGGCGGCGACGTGGGGGGTCACGGTGACATGCGGATGCGCCCAATAAGCGCTCTGCGCCGGAAGCGGCTCGGTACCGAAGACGTCCAGCACCGCATGCCGCAGCTTCCCCGCGTCGAGCGCGGCGAGCAGATCCGTGTCGTTCACGAGCGCCCCGCGCGCCAGATTGATCAGCACCGCGCCGCGCGGCAGGGCCGCCAGCAGCCGCCGGTCGACGATACCCCGGGTGGCGGGCGTGAGCGGCAGCAGGACGATCAGAATATCCGCCGCCCCGAGGAACTCGTCGAACTCGCCGGGCCCGGCCAGGCAGCGCACGCCGGCCAGGTCCTTGCTGGTTCGGCTCCAGCCCGCGACGCGGAAGCCGAGGCCCGCGAGCGCGTGGGCGACGGCGGCGCCGAGCTCGCCGAGCCCCAGCACGCCGACCCGGCGCCGATCTGCCGTCGGATTGCGCAGCGGCCGCCAGCGCCGTTCGCGCTGCAGGCGCGCGAACTCGTCCAGGCGCAGGTGCGCCGCCAGCGCGTGCGCCAACGCGCTTTCCACCATGGCCCGCGTCATCGTCGGGTCGATCATGCGCGCGATCGGCACGGCGCCCGGCAGCGTCTCGTCCGCCAGCAGCGAGTCGACGCCCATCCACAGCGACTGAATCAGCCGCAGGCGGCGGAACGGCGCGAGCGCCCCGGGCGGCGGCACCGCGGTCAGCACCACGTCCACCCGATCGGGGTCGACCTCCGCGGGCGTCCAGTGCAGCGACTCGCCCGCGAGCGCGGCCTCGAGCGGGGCGCGCCAGCGCTCGGCGGTTTCCTCCTGGGCGAGGAAGAGCACGTTGAAAGGATGCACGGACGATGTCTGTCTGGGCCGCTGCGCCATTATCCTGCGTCGTGACCGTCTGGCGTTGACCGGGGTGGCCTCAAACCTTAAAATGCGCCCCTCTTCCCCGATAGCTCAGTCGGTAGAGCGACGGACTGTTAATCCGCAGGTCCCTGGTTCGAGCCCAGGTCGGGGAGCCATCTCCCGCTTCCCCGCCTCGCCCCACCGCATCATTCCCGCCATTCGATGAGCTCGGCCACCGTCAGGGCGCCGATGTCGTGCAGCTTGTCCGCCTTCGGCGTATCGCGCTCGATCAGATCGGCCACGCGGGCGTAGGTCGACTCGACGACGTACTCGGCGCCGTCGGCGCCGCGATGGCGGATGCCGTGGCGGATGCGGGCGCGCTGGTCCGCGCCGAGCCGGCTGACGAAGTTCTTGGTCGCCCAGACCGACCCGTTGCGGGCCAGGTCGCTCAGGCGGGCGGCGTGGTTGATGGTTTCCCCCAGCACGGTGACCTCGACGTTGGTGGGCGTCTGAAACGTACCCAGCCACTCCTCGCCCTCGTCGAGCCCGATGTTGAGGCACAGATCCGTTGGCCATCCCTTGCGCGCGCGCCAGGCGCGGCTGATGCGTGCCATCTCACGCTTGAGCTGCCAGGCGCAGGCGAGCGCGTTGTCGATGTAGCTGCAGTCCGGTTGCGGAAAGAAGTAGTGAACCATGCCGTCCCCGGCGTGTTTGCCGTGCGTGCCATAGTGGCGGCGGAACAGTGGATCCATCGCGGACCAGATCTCGTTGATGAGGGCGAAATACTCCTCCGGCGGCAGCTCCGAGCAGATGCGCACCGAATTTTGCAGATCCGCCACCAGCACGGCGAGCGGCGTCAGCACCGGCAGCCGGTGGCGCATGAGGGCACGAATCACGTCGTCGCGGCGCGACAGGAACTCGATCAGTTCGCCGGCGTCGGCGCCGCCCGGGATGAACACGAACAGCGTCCCTTCCCGATAGCGCGTCGCGTAGGCGCGAAACATCGCCGGCTCGCCGCCGGGGCCCGCCAGACGCAGCGACGCCTCGGTGATCGGCCGCGGCGGCTGCGCCCGCGCCTGTTCGTAGTGGCTTCGCAGCTCCGCCGCCGCCTCGGACCCCAGTCGCTGGCCCATCGCCTCCAGCGCGGCGCGGGCCAAGCGATCCTTGGCGAGCGCAAGGTGGAACGCCAGCAGGTCGGCACGGGAGGCGGCGTCACGTCCCCACGTTCCGCGGCGAAGGAGTGCGAACAGATTCCGCTCGTGGCTGCTGTCGGGCAGCGGCCCGCCGTCGCCCAGCGCCAGCCCGGCGGCGTGAGGGTTGAGCCATGTGACCTCGAATCCCGGATTCACCATGTAGGCCGGATACGGGATCGTCTCCACGGTCAGCTGCAGCTCGCCTTCCTGTCCAGCCGCGCCGCGCGCTCGCGGGGGCTGCGGCCCGCTGTAGGGCTGGCCGGGCGCCGGGTGGACGGGCGGATTGCGCGCCGCGCGCCCGAGCCGTCCGACAATGTCGGACATGCTGAGCCCCTGCCGCTTCAACTGTTGAACCTCGCTGACCCGCTCGACGGCCGAAACGGGGAAATAGCCCAGCCGGCGCGCTTGACTGGCGTCGTCGCGTGGGCTTGCAATCCGGGGACGTGGAATCAGGCCATAATTAATGTAATTATTTAATGTCGCCCGTGAAATATTTGTTTGTTCGCATAAAGTCTTGCTGTCAATTTCCATTTCAAGCATTTCTTCAGCTCCCTGCCGGGGCACAGTTGGACTGTCCAGCTTTATTTGGACTGTTTATAGCTGATTTTAGTTGGACTGTCCAGATCTGTTTGATCGCGATGGCTTCTGGCCACCGGAGCTTAGAATCGTCGGACGATGCCGACTGCCGCTAATCGCTCGCGTTCGAAGTCGCTGGACTGCGGCCCGGTCCCAGGCCGTCCACCCACGGCGCGGCGGCCCGAAACCGTCCCGACTCCCCCGCCCCGCCGCCCCCCTCGCCCGTCCACCCGCGGCAGGCCCCACGGAGCCGCCTGGCCCGCGGTATACGGGAGGTTTTTCCTCGTGCTCCTGTTGATCGCGGCGCCGGCATCGCGGGCCGGGACCGGGGAAGGGCCGCCCCGCAGCCTGCTGCTGATTGCGGCGGCCCACCTGCAGGATCCGAACTTTGCGCGCAGCGTCGTGCTCGTCACGCAGACGCCGCGCGGCCCTTTCGGCTTCATCCTGAATCGTCCGCTGCCGCTGACCGTCGGCGAGGCCCTGCCTGGCGCCGCCGGCGCCGTGGCATCGCTGCCGGTGCATTTCGGCGGGCCCGTCGCCCGTCAGGCCATCGGGGTGCTGTTCGGCGCGGAGGGTGAGCCGCCCGACGCCCTTCGCGTCATGGACGAGACGTACGCGTCTCTCAGCCAGGGCGTCATCGATCAGATCCTGCGGGCGCCGGAACCCCCGAGCAACCTGCGGTTCTTCGCCGGCTACGCCGGCTGGGCTCCCGGCCAGCTCGAACGCGAACTCGAGCGCGGCGACTGGAGCGTGTGGCCGGCCGACGAGGGCAGCGTCTTCGAGATCCCGGCGACCGAGATGTGGCCGGTGCTGCATCGCCGGGCGAGCGCCCGGCGGGCGGACGCAGCCGCCGGCGTTCTAGCGGCTCGGCGGCCGGCCGTCTTCCGCGGCGCGCTCCTCGAGCACCTGGAAGAAGACCTCGTCCTGGCGGATCATGCCGAGCTCGACCCGGGCCCGCTCCTCGATCGCGGCGGTGCCCTGCTTGAGGTCCCGCACCTCGGCATCGAGGGCTGCGTTGCGCGCGCGCAGCCGCGCGTTATGCGCGCGCTGCTCCTCCAGCCGCCGCTCCAGATCGCTCACCGTGGTCCAGCTACCCTTGCCCATCCACAGCGGATACTGCAGCGAGGCGAGGAGGACGACCAGGGCGGCGGCGAGCAGCTTCATTGACGCAACTGGTAAAAGGCCTCGCGTCCCGGGTAGTGCGCCGAATCGCCGAGGTCTTCCTCGATCCGCAGCAGCTGGTTGTACTTGGCCAGCCGGTCCGATCGCGACAGCGAGCCGGTCTTGATCTGCATCGCGTTGGTCGCCACGGCGATGTCGGCGATGGTGGTGTCTTCGGTTTCGCCGGAGCGGTGCGACACCACCGCGGTGTAGCCGGCGC
>CAZGTK010000181.1:0-3924 GCA_964528415.1 uncultured Burkholderiales bacterium
CGGCGCTCTACGGTCACTAAGAGAAGGCGGTCGACCGCGAATCCGCCTACGAGGTCTTGAAGGCGCGCGCGGAGCAGGCGGCTGCGGCGGCGGAGGAAGCGCGACCGGCAGCGAAAGGTGCCGGCAGGCGCGGCAAGGCCGAGGAGGAATCGGGCCTCGGCGGCGTGCTCGGCGGCATCCTCTCGGGCGGCGGCGGCCGCCGCCAGTCGCCGCTGGAGGCGATGACGAAGAGCATTGCCCGGTCCATCGGCTCCGAGCTGGGCCGGCAGCTCTCGCGCGGCGTGCTGGGCGGGCTGCTCGGTGGCGGCAGCCGGCGGCGCTGACGCGCCTTCCCCGCCGGCGCCGGGCGCGCAGCCGCCCGACGGCGCCGCCGTCGGCCTGCTGCTGGGCGCGCTCGGGGCGGTCGGCTTCTCCGCCAAGGCAGTCATCATCAAGCTCGCGTACGCGCACCCGGTGGACGCGGTCACGCTGCTGGCGCTGCGCATGCTGTTCTCGCTGCCGTTTTTCGCCGCGATGGCGGTCTGGTCCGGCCGCAACCACGCCTACCGCATGGGGCGCGACGACTGGATCGGCATCCTGGCGCTCGGCTTCCTCGGCTACTACCTGGCGAGCTATCTCGATTTTCTCGGCCTGCAGTACATTTCCGCCGGCCTCGAGCGGCTGATCCTTTTCCTTTACCCGACCATGGTGCTGCTGCTGTCGGCGTTCATCCTGCGCCAGCCGATCACGCGCCTGCACGTGCTGGCGCTGGCGCTGTCCTACGGCGGCATCGTGCTGGTGTTCTTCGACAACCTGCGCCTCGGCGAAAGCGCGGGCGAAACCGCGCTCGGCAGCCTGCTGGTGTTCGGCAGCGCGCTGGCCTACGCGGTCTACCTGGTGTGGGGCGGCGGCCTCATCACGCGCCTCGGCGCCGTGCGCTTCACCGCCTACGCGATGACGGTCGCCAGCGCGTTCTGCATCCTGCAGTTCGTCCTGACCCGGCCGCTCGCGGCACTCGACTTGCCGGCGCCGGTCTACGGCTACGCCGTGCTGATGGCGATCGTGTCCACCGTCTTTCCGGTGTGGGCCGTGAGCGAGGGCATCCGCCGCGTCGGCGCGAGCCGCGTCGCGCTGGTGAGCGCGGTCGGCCCGGTGGCGACGATCTTCCTGGGCTACCTTTTTCTCGGCGAACCGATCACCGCGATCCAGCTCGCCGGCGCGACCCTGGTGCTGGCGGGCGTGATGATGCTGAGCCTGCAAAAGCAAAGACCCTGACGGGCGGAGGAGGAGCGATGGACGATTGCGTGTTCTGCAAGATCGCGGCCGGGCAGATCCCGGCGAGCTGGGTGTACCGCGACGAGCGGGTCCTGGCGTTCATGGACATCGGCCAGGTCAACCTGGGCCACGTGCTGGTGGCGACGCGCGCCCACGTCGAGAACATCTACGGCCTCGGGACGGAGGACGCGGCCGCCGTGTTCACCACGGCGACGCGCATCGCGCAGGCGATCAAGCGCGAGACCGGCTGCGAGGGGCTCAACCTGTTCCAGGCCAACGAGAAGGCCGGCTACCAGACGGTGTTCCACTTCCACGTCCACGTCCTGCCGCGCTACCGGCACGACGGGCTCGAGGTGAAATGGCCCTCGCGCAACCCGCCGCGGGCCGAGCTCGATGCCTGGGCCGGGCGTCTCGCCGCGGCGCTCGACAAGGGCTGAGCCCCGTCTCAGTACTTGCCGCCGGTCTTGTAGATGTAGTGCGACAGCTCCAGCATCTGCATCGAGAGCCGACGCTGGATCGCGTGCACGACGCGCATGATCGCGCGCATCGCCTTGTACACGACCAGCGGGTGCGTCGGCACCAGCAGCTCGAAGCGGCCGCGGTTCAGGCTGAACACGGTGGCCGGACCCTGCGCGCGCAGCGCCGCGTAGCGCGGCTCGTCGTCCATGAACGACAGCTCGCCGACGAAGTCGCCGTAACCCAGCGTGTGCAGCACGTTCCAGCCGCCCTCGGGCGTATGCTTGGCCACCGCGATGACGCCCTTGACCACCCCGTAGAGGTTGCGGTCGGTGTGACCTTCCTCCACCAGGATCTCGCCGTCGGCAAGCTCGTGCACGTCGATGAGGTCGGCGAGAACCTTGAGTTCGTCGTCCTTCATCTCCCGGGCGAACGGCGAGGCCTTCAGGATCTGCAGCGTGTCGTGGGGCATGGCGGGGGTCCTTGCAGTCGTCGCGGCGCCTATTGTAGGCGCATCGCCGTCACACGTTGAAACGGAAGTGCATGAAGTCGCCGTCCTGCACCACGTAGTCCTTGCCTTCGAGGCGAAGCTTGCCGGCCTCCTTGGCGCCGTGCTCGCCGCGGGCGGCGACGAAGTCGGCGTAGGCGACCACCTCGGCGCGGATGAAGCCGCGCTCGAAGTCGGTGTGGATCACGCCCGCCGCCTTCGGCGCCGTGTCGCCCCGGTGGATGGTCCACGCGCGCACTTCCTTGGGCCCGGCGGTGAAGTAGGTCTCCAGCCCGAGCAGCTGGTAGGCCGCGCGGATCAGGCGGTTCAGCCCCGGCTCCTCGAGCCCGAGGTCGGCAAGAAACAGCGCCTTGTCCTCGTCCGACAGATCGGCGATCTGCATCTCGAGCGCGGCGCACAGCGTCACCACCGGCGCGCCCTCGGACGCGGCGTGCGCCTTCAGCTTCTCGAGCAGCGGGTTGTCCGCGAAATGCTGCTCGTCGACGTTGCCGACGTAGAGCACCGGCTTCATCGTGATCAGGCACAGCGGCCGCGCCAGAGCCTGCTCCTCCTCGGTAAGGTCGACGCCGCGCGCGGGCCTGCCCTGGTCGAGCTGCGCCTGCAGCTTCTCCAGCACGGCCATCTGCTTGCGCGCTTCCTTGTCGCCGGCGTTGGCGGGCTTCTGGTAGCGCGCGACGGCCTTCTCCACGGTCGCGAGGTCCGCCAGCGCCAGCTCGGTGTTGATGGTTTCGGCGTCGGAAACCGGGTCCACCTTGCCGGCGACGTGGGTCACGTTCTCGTTCTCGAAGCAGCGCACGACGTGGGCCACCGCGTCGGTTTCGCGGATGTGGGCGAGGAACTGGTTGCCGAGGCCCTCGCCCTTGGACGCCCCCGCCACCAGCCCGGCGATGTCGACGAACTCCACCACCGCCGGCACCACCTTCTGCGGCTTTACGATGTCCGCCAGCACGGCGAGCCGCGCGTCGGGCACCTCGACGATGCCGACGTTGGGCTCGATGGTGCAGAACGGATAGTTCTCCGCCGGAATCGACGCCTTGGTCAGGGCGTTGAACAGGGTGGACTTGCCCACGTTGGGCAGGCCCACGATGCCGCATTTCAGTCCCATGGTTGCTTGACGATCAGAAATGGGTAATGGGTGATGGGGAAGGCCGCCCCATCACTCATTACGCATCACGCATCACCCATCACCCATCACTCATTCCCCATTCCCCGCCTCGGGCTTCGGCTTGGTGTGCAAACGGTGCATCGCCGCCTCGAGGTTGCCCTCGGCGATCAGCGGCCAGAGCGCCGCGCTGCGCTCGATGGCCTCCTCGATCGCCGCGCCCTCTTCCGCGCGCGGCGCCCTCAGCACGTAGCCGGCCACATCGGCGCCCTGGCCGGGATGACCGATGCCGATGCGCAGGCGCCAGAAATCCGGCGTGCCGAGCTGCGCGGCGATGTCCTTCAGGCCGTTGTGGCCGGCCACCCCGCCGCCGCGCTTGAGCCTGACCGTGCCGGCCGGCAGATCGAGCTCGTCGTGCGCCACGAGGACGGCTTCCGGCGCGATCTTGTAGAAGCGCGCCAGCGCCGCCACCGCCCGTCCGCTCAGGTTCATGTAGGTCGCGGGCTCGAGCAGCCAGGTCTCCCGGCCGCCCTCGCGAACGCGCGCGACGCGGCCGTGGAATTTCGCCTCGGACCGCCACGCGGCGTGGCGCGCCGCGCCGACG
>CAZGTK010000181.1:3934-5710 GCA_964528415.1 uncultured Burkholderiales bacterium
TCCACCCACCAGAAGCCGGCGTTGTGGCGCGTGTCGGCGTACTCGGGCCCCGGGTTGCCGAGGCCGGCGACGAGCTGGATCGGTGCGCTCATGAGGACGACAAAAAACCCGCCACGCCGGCACGCTGGCCGTGGCGGGTCGCAGGCCTCCCGCCGGCGGCGGTCAGCCTTCCTTGCCTTCCTTCTTCTCCGCGCCCGCGAGCGGCACTTCCGCCGCCGCCGGTGCGGCCTCGGCCGGCGCCTCCTCCTCGACCGCCTTCGCGATCAGGATCGTGGCCACCACCGGGTCCTCGCCGCGGTAGCCGGAGGGCTCCACGCCGGCCGGCAGCTTCAGGTCCGACAGGTGCAGCGAGTGGCCGGCCGCCAGGTTGGCGAGGTCCACCTCGATGAACTCCGGCAGGTCCTTGGGCAGACAGGTGATCTCGAGCTCGTTCATCACGTGCGAGACGATGCCGTGCGAAATCTTCACGCCCGGCGCGATCTCGGCGTTGATGAAGTGCAGCGGCACCGCGATGTGGATCTTCTCGTCCGCGGCGACGCGCTGGAAATCGACGTGGGCGACCTCGTCGCGCCACGGGTGCATCTGCACGTCGCGCAGCAGCACCTGCTCCTTGGCGCCCTCCAGGTTCATCGTCAGGATCGACGAGTGGAACGCCTCCAGCTTGAGGTGCTTGCGCAGCGCGTTGTGGTCGAGCTGGATCGGCTCGGCTTCCGCCTTGCCGCCGTAGATGATCCCGGGGACCCACCCGGACTTGCGCAGACGGCGGCTCGCACCCGTTCCCTGCGCTGCGCGCTTGTGCGCGCCGACTTCGATTTTCATCACGATCTCCTTCTTGCGCCGACCCGCGACCAGGCGGCGCCAGGCTTCAACAAGCCGGCGACCCGCGCCGGCACCAGGTGCCGGGCCGCCCGCGGGCGGCCCGGCGCACGACTACTCCATGAACAGTGAGCTGACCGAGTCCTCGTTGCTGATGCGCAGGATGGTCTCGGCCAGCAGCCCCGCCACCGTCAGCTGGCGGATGCGCGGGCACTGCCTCGCGTCCTCGCGCAGCGGGATGGTGTCGGTCACCACCAGTTCGTCGAGCACCGAGTTGCCGATGCGCTCGACCGCCTTGCCCGAGAGCACCGGGTGCGTGCAGTAGGCCAGCACCTTCTTGGCGCCGTGGTCCTTGAGCGCCTGCGCCGCCTCGCACAGCGTGTTGGCGGTGTCGACCAGGTCGTCCATGATCACGCACGAGCGGTCCTCGACCTCGCCGATGATGTTCATCACGGTGGCGACGTTGGGCTTCGGCCGCCGCTTGTCGATGATGGCGAGGTCCGCTTCGAGGCGCTTCGCCACCGCGCGCGCGCGCACCACGCCGCCGACGTCGGGAGAGACGACGATCAGGTCCTCGTGGTCGCGCTTCCAGATGTCGCCCATCAAGAGCGGCGTGGCGTAGATGTTGTCGACCGGGATGTCGAAGAAGCCCTGGATCTGGTCCGAGTGCAGATCCATGGTCAGCAGCCGGTCGACGCCGACGCTGGAGAGCATGTTGGCGATGACCTTGGCGGTGATCGGCACGCGCGCCGATCGCGGGCGCCGGTCCTGACGCGCGTAGCCGAAGTACGGGATCGCGGCGGTCACGCGCGCGGCCGAGGCCCGCTTCAGCGCGTCCACCATGACCAGGACTTCCATCAGGTTGTCGTTGCTCGGCGGGCAGGTGGACTGCAGGACGAAGACGTCCTTGCCGTGCACGTTCTCCAGGATCTCGACCATGACCTCGCCGTCGCTGAAGCG
>CAZGTK010000182.1:0-5685 GCA_964528415.1 uncultured Burkholderiales bacterium
ATCCGCACCTACAACTTTCCGCAGGGGCGCGTCACCGACCACCGCATCAACCTGACGCTGTACAAGATCCAGCAGATCATGGACGGCGACCTCGACGAGGTGCTGGACGCGCTGTCGGCCGAGCACCAGGCGGAGCTGCTGCAGTCGCTGGCGGCCGAGGCGTCGGCTTGACGCAGACGGTGGACGAAGCGCTGCGCGCGGCGGCAGCGCGCATCGGCGCCGCGCTCGGATTCGATTTCGACACCGCCTTTCTCGAGGCCCGCGTGCTGCTTGGCCACGCCCTCGGGTGCGGCCCGGCGCGGCTGGTGGCGGCCGGTCGCGATCCGCTGGAAACGCCGGCGCGGGCGGAATTCGCGGCGCTGGTCGCGCGCCGCGCCGCCGGCGAGCCGGTCGCCTACCTGACGGGGCGGCGCGAGTTCTACGGCCTCGAGCTGGCGGTGTCGAGCGCGACGCTGATTCCGCGGCCGGAAACCGAGCAGCTGGTGGACGAGGCGCTGGCGCGCATTCCGCGCGGCGGCGAGCTGCGCGTGGTCGACGCGGGCACCGGCAGCGGCGCCGTGGCGCTGGCCGTGGCAACGGCCCGCCCGGCGTGCTTCGTCACGGGCGTGGATGCTTCTGCGGCGGCGTTGACGGTGGCGCGCGGGAACGCGCGGCGCCTGCGGGTTTCCAACGTTGGCTGGCTGCGGGGCGATTGGCTTTCGGCGATCGCTCAAGCGAGCGTCGATTTCGTCGCGTCGAATCCGCCGTACGTGCGCGCGGACGATCCCCACCTGGCCGCGGGCGATCTGCGGTTCGAGCCCCGCGCCGCGCTGGCGGCGGGCGCCGACGGTCTCGACGCGATCCGCCGCCTGATCGCGGGATCGCGGGCGGCGCTGAAGCCCGGCGGCTGGCTCGTGTTCGAGCACGGTTTCGACCAGGGCGCCGCCTGTCGGCAACGGCTTGAAACCGAGGGATTCGGGACCATCTTCACGGTGCCGGACCTGAGCGGACGGGAGCGCGTCAGTGGCGGTCGGTGGCTGTCCGGTTGAGCAAGGGGCCGAACGGCACTATAATGTCGAGCAATTTTGTCGGGTATTGGGATTCACGAGCAGAGGAGCATTCATGAGCGTTCAGGACACGATCAAGCAGCAGGTCAGCGGCCACAAGGTGGTGCTCTACATGAAGGGCACGCCGCAGTTTCCGCAGTGCGGCTTTTCGGCCAACGCGGTCGGCATCCTGCGCGCCTGCGGCGTGGAGAGCCCGTTCACGGTCAACGTGCTGGAAGACGCGGAGATCCGCCAGGGCATCAAGGAATACGCCAGCTGGCCGACGATTCCGCAGCTGTACGTGAACGGCGAGTTCGTCGGCGGCTCCGACATCATGACCGAGATGTACAAGAGCGGCGAGCTGCAGAAGCTGCTGGCGAGCGCCAAGGCCGCCTGAACCGAACGATTTTCGCGCCACGAGAAAGGCCGGCACTGCCGGCCTTTTTCTTTTGCCGCCGACGTCCACGCGCAGCAGCGCTCGATCGGCAACGCGCCGCCCGCGACGGGACAGAACGAGCCCGGGGCGCTCTTCCGTCGCGCGCTGGCGTACTGGAAGCGCAGCTATGCGCCGGCGACGCGCCAGGCGAACTGGGCGATCAGCAGCGCGGCGATGACCGACAGCGCGCGCTTGAGCCAGGCGCGATACGTTTCCGCGTCGATGCGGGTGCGCACGCGGATGCCAGCGAGCAGGCCGCCTGCGCCGGCGGCGGCGAACGGCAGCGTCGAGAGCCACACGGCGACCGGAACCCCGCCGGCGAGCGCGAGCGTGAGTCCCTGCGTGCTCTTGCCCGCCAGGAAGCAAAGGTTCAGCGCCTGCACCAGCGCCAGCGGCGGGAGTGCCGCCGACAGGAAGAAGATCAGCAGGACCGGCGCGGCGACGTTCGCCGTGCTCTCGAACACGCCGGCAGTCACGCCGAAGGCGGCGCGCGCCGCCCGCGGGTGCGCGCCGATCCAGTGCGCCGCCAGCGCCTGCAGCCGTTGCAGGTTGAGGTAGGCCACGATCAGCAGCGCCAGCAGCAGCAGGAACGGCGTCGGATCGGCGGCGATCAGGAGTCGTGTTCCGAGGTAGCTGCCGACGATCATGTACAGCGGCAGCATCCAGTAGCGGCGGATTACTTCGGCCGGGCGACCGCCCTTGACGATGGAGATAACGATGGCGGTCAGCGTCGGCACCAGCGTGAAGACGATGGCGGTCTTGATGTCGGTGAACAGCGCCAGCAGCGGCGTGGCAACCAGCGGGAAGCCCATGCCGAGGGCGCCGTGCACGAAGCCCGACAGCGCCATTACGGCCAACGCCAGGGCGAAGTGCAGGGCCGTCAGCGAGCCGGCGTCCGGCATGGCGGAGCGGCCTCAGTCACACGCGCAGGTGGCGGCGAGGGCGCGGGCGGCCCGGCGAAGAGCCGGTAGATGGACGCGAGCCTGGGCGATATTCATGCGCGCGGTGGGCGCATGTACCGCAACGGCGGCGCAGACTTGGCCGCGCGGGTCCGTGACCGGCACCGCGATCGCGGACAGGCCGGCAAGGAACTCTTCGTCGTCCGTGCCCACCATCTCGTCGCGAATCTCCGCCAGCGCCTGCTCGAGCCGGTCCGGGCGGGTGATGGTGCCGTCGGTGTAGCGCTTGAGCGGCGCCGCGCCGATCAGGCGGTGGCGCCGGGGCGCCGGCATCAGGCTCAGAAACAGCTTGCCGCTGGCCGTGCAGTGCAGGGGCACGCGCGAGCCCGGCTGCAGCACCATGCGCAGCGGCCACTGGGCCTCGACTCGGTCGAGGTAGACCACCTCGCTGCCGTCGAGCGTGGTGAAGTTGCAGGTCTCGCCGATCTGGTCCACCAGCGCCTGCAGGATGGCGTGGCGTTCGCCGCGGTGGGACGAGTTGCGCAACGCCTGCACTGCCAACGACACCAGCCGCGGCCCGGCGGCGTAACGCTTGCCGTCGGGCTCGCGCTGCACGACGCGCTCGCGCTCGAGCCCCACCAGGATGCGATGCAGCGTCGACTTCGGCAGCCCCGTGGCCTGCATCAGCTCGACCAGGCCCTGCGGACGCTCGGCGGCCGCCAGCAGCTCCAGCACCTCCAAAGCCCGCGAAATCGCCGATCCGCTCTCCCGCTGCGTCGAAGCCATGCTCGCCCGGTTCCGCGATGTCGTCGCTTCGCCGCCGGATGCCTCTTGATTCACGTTCGGTCCGCTCAGAACAGCTGCTGCGGCAGCCAGGTGGCAATCGCCGGGAAGATCAGCAGCAGCGCGAGGCCGATCACCTGCAGTCCCATGAACTGCAACATCCCGGCGTAAATGTCCTTCAGCTGCCAGTCCGGCACCACGCCCTTGAGGAAGTACGCGGAGAGCGCCACCGGCGGCGAGAGCCACGCGGTCTGCAGGCACACGGCCACCAGCGTCGAGAACCAGACCTTGTCGATACCGAACTTCTCCACCAGCGGCAGCAGGATCGGCACCACGATGAGGACGATCGGAACCCACTCCAGCGGCCAGCCGAGGATAAAGATGATCACCAGGATCAGGATCAGCATGATCGTCGGCGAGAACTGCAGACCGAGCAGCGCCTCCGCGATCCAGGTCGCGCTGCCCAGGCGCGAGAACACGGCGCCGAAGAAATTCGACGCGGCCACCAGCAGCAGGATCATGCTGGAGATCTCCAGCGTGGAGAAAACCGCGGCCTTGAGCTTGGCCCAGCTCATGCGGCGGTAGAGCAGCGTCAGCACCAGCACCGCGAACGCTCCCACCGCGCCGGCGTCGGTCGGTGTGGCGATGCCGGCAAGGATCACGCCGAGCGTGGCGAGGATCACGACCACCACCGGCGCGATGCCCACCACCAACTCCTTCAGCACGACGCCGAAATTCTCCGCGCGCTCGTCCTGCGGCAGCGGCGGTCCGAGTTTGGGATTCATCAGGCTGCGCAGCAGGCAGTAGCCGATGTAAAGGCTCGCCAGCATCAGGCCCGGGAAGATCGCGGCGGCGAACAGGTGCGTCGTGGGAACGCCCACCACCGGCCCCATGACGATCAGCATCACCGACGGCGGGATGAGAATGCCGAGCGTGCCGCCGGCGGCGATGGCGCCGGCCGACATTCGCACGTCGTAGCCGCTCTTCATCATCGCCGGCGCGGCCATCACGCCGAGCAGCGTCACCGACGAGCCGACGATGCCGGTGGCGGCGGCGAAGATCGTCGCGGTGACGAGCACGGCCAGGTAGAGCGAGCCCTTCACGTCGGCCAAAAGGTGCTCGACGCCCTTGAACAGCCGCTGCATCAGCCCCGACTGCTCCAGCAGGAAACCCATGAAGAGGAAAAACGGCACGGACGCCAGCGTCGGGTCGCGCATGACCGCGAACACCTGCAGGTTCATTAGGTACAGCACCAGGTCGCCGAGCGCCCAGTAGCCGAACACCAGCGACACCGCGATCAGGGTGAAGGCGATCGGGAAGCCGACGAAGATGGCGATGAACAGCGTCGCCAGCGCCAGGAAGCCAATGACCTCGCCGCTCACAGCCACTCTCCTTCCTTGGCGGCCCAGACGCTCTTGAGGAACTCCGAAGTGCCCTGTATCAGCAGCAGCAGCGTCGCCAGCGGAATCGTGGCCTTGAACGGGTAGACGATCGGCATCCAGGGGCTGGTGACGATGCGCTCGCCGCGCTCGAACGAAACCCAGAAGAAATCCCAGCTGACCACCAGGAACGCGATCAGGCCGGGGAAGAAGAACAGCACGTAGCAGGCGGCGTCCACCCACCCCTGCCGCCTCGGGGACCAGCCCTGGTAGAAGGTGTCGGTGCGGATGTGGCCCTTGCGCTGCAGGGTGTAGGCGGCGCCCAGCATGAAGAAGCTGCCGTAGAGCATGAACGTCATGTCGTACGCCCACACCGTCGGCGCCGAGAAGAAATAGCGGGCGATCACCTCATAGACCAGGCTGCCCACCATCGGCAGGATCAGCCAGGCGACGAGCTTGCCCGACCAGATGCTGACCGAGTCGAGCCAGCGGATCGTGGTGGAGAGGGCGGGCGGCGGCGCTGCCATGATGGTTACCCCCGGGGGCGTAAGCGCACCGGTCGCACCGGCGCGGGGCGGGCCGGGGAGGGGCGGGTCGCGCCGCGCGTCTCCCCGGCTTTCAGCCGCGGGTTATGGCCTGCGCGGTTACTTCTTCACCGCGCCCGATTCCAGCGCGGCGTTGCCGAGACCGGAGTAGAGATCGATGATCTTGGTCCAGTAGGGCACCACCGTCTGGGCGAACTTGCGCTGGGAGTCCAGCACTTCCTTGAAGAACGGGTCCTTGGCCGCGTAACGGTCGAGCACCGTGTTGGTGGCCTTCACGAACGCCGGGTAGATGTCCTTCGGCGTGTCGTGCACCTTGACGCCGTACTTGTCGCGCAGCAGCTCGATCGCGCGGGCGTTGCGGTAGACGTTGTAGGTGTAGGTTTCCATCATCGACGCCATGGCGGCGGCGCGAACGATTTCCTGCACATCCTTTGGCAGCGAGTTCCAGAACTTCTTGTTGATCAGCACTTCGCCGATGTCGGTGGACTGGTGCAGGCCCTGCAGGTAGTAGTTCTTCCAAACCGTGTGCAGGCCGAGGTTGATATCGTCGGCCGGTCCGATCCACTCGGCCGCATCGATGACGCCGCGCTGCGCCGAGGGCACGATCTCGCCGCCCGG
>CAZGTK010000183.1:0-5645 GCA_964528415.1 uncultured Burkholderiales bacterium
CGTGCTCAAGGCGGTTATCCGCTCACGCGGCGCGCAGCTTCTCGGTCAGGTGCGGTTCGATGACCTTGAGCAGCTGGGCGAAGACCTTCGGGTTGCCGGCCACCACGTTGCCGCTGCGCAGGTGGTTCGGCTCGCCGAGCAGGTCGCCGACGAGGCCGCCGGCCTCGGTGATGAGCAGCGTGCCGGCGGCGATGTCCCACGGCGACAGGCCGATCTCCCAGAAGCCGTCGTACCAGCCGGCGGCGACGTAGCACAGGTCGAGCGACGCGGCGCCGGGGCGGCGCACGCCGGCGGTGTCCTGCATCACCGCGCGCAGCATGCGGAGGTAGGCGTCGACGTGCTCCATGCGCGAGTACGGAAAGCCGGTGCCGATCAGCGCGCCGTCGAGGCGCGCGCGCTTGCTGACGCGGATGCGGCGGTCGTTCAGGTAGGCGCCGGAGCCCTTCGACGCGGTGAAGAGGTCGTTGCGCAACGGGTCGAACACCACCGCCTGGGTGACCGCGCCCTTGTGCGCGAGCGCGATCGACACGGCGTACTGCGGCATGCCGTGCAGGAAGTTGGTGGTGCCGTCGAGCGGATCGACGATCCACTGGTATTCCGAGCGGCCGTGGTCGCCGCTCTCCTCTGCTAGAATGGCGTGGCCCGGATAGGCCTTGCGCAGCGTCTCGATGATCGCCTGCTCGGCAGCGCGGTCCACCTCCGACACGAAATCGTTCTCGGCCTTGGCCGTCACCTGGAGCACGTCGAGGTTCTGCGATGCGCGCAGGATGATGTTGCCGGCGCGGCGGGCGGCCTTGACGGCCGTGTTCAGCATGGGATGCATGGTTGTTCGGGTCCGAGGGTGAGCGCGATGGCGGCGGCCGGCGCGGGCGGAAGTCCGCGCATTTTAGTTTGAATCCCATGGCGAAGAAACCCGATCCGCTGGCGAACGTGCGCGTGGTGCTGGTGCACACGAGCCATCCCGGCAACATCGGCGCGGCGGCGCGCGCGCTGAAGACCATGGGCCTCGGCGAGCTCTGGCTGGTGGCGCCGCAGCGCTTTCCCGATCCGCAGGCGCTCGCGATGGCGTCGAACGCGCTCGACGTACTCGAGAGCGCGCGCGTGTGCGCGACGCTCGACGAGGCGCTCGCTGGCACCGTGCACGCGGCGGCGCTTACCGCCCGGCGGCGCGAGCTGATGCCGCGCTACACGACGCCGCGCGAGGCGGCGCCGGCGCTGATGGCGTTGGCGGCGGCAGGGCCGGTGGCCGTCGTGTTCGGCAACGAGGCGAGCGGCCTCACGGCCGCGGAAGCGGCGCGCTGCCAGACGGTGGTCTCGATCCCCGCGAACCCGCAGTACAGCTCGCTCAACCTGGCGGCGGCGGTGCAGATCGTCGCCTACGAGCTGCGGCTTGCCGCCGGCGCCGGCACCCTGGGCGCTGCGGCGGCGGGCGAGCCCGCGGCGCTGGAGGACGTCGAGCGCTTCTACGTGCACCTGGAGCAGACGCTGCGCGAGATCGGCGTGCTCGACCCGCGCCATCCGAAGAAGATCATGCAGCGGCTGCGGCGGCTCTACGCCAAGGCCGCGCTGGAGAAAGAGGAGGTGAGCCTGCTGCGCGGCATCCTGCGCGCAACCCAGGAGCACAATTCTTGACCAAAGTAGTAGGGAATTGGATACTGCAACAAAACCCCTAGGGAGACCAGGGCATGTTTGAGCGGGTGCGCGAAGACATCCAGAGTGTATTCAGCCGGGATCCGGCCGCGCGGACGACGTGGGAAATACTGACGTGCTATCCGGGGCTCCACGCGCTGCTGTTTCATCGGTTCGCCCACTGGCTGTGGGGGCTCGGCCTGAAGTGGCTGGCCCGGTGGATCTCGCATTTCGGGCGCTGGCTGACGGGCATCGAGATCCACCCGGGGGCCCGGATCGGCCGGCGCTTCTTCATCGACCACGGCATGGGCGTGGTGATCGGCGAGACCGCCGAGATCGGCGATGACTGCACGCTTTATCATGGGGTTACGCTCGGCGGGACGACCTGGAACAAGGGCAAGCGCCATCCGACGCTGGGCCAGGGGGTCGTGATCGGTGCCGGCGCCAAGGTGCTCGGTCCCGTTACGCTGGGCGATGGCGCCAAGGTGGGCTCCAACGCCGTGGTGGTGAAGGATGTGCCGCCTGGCGCCACGGCGGTCGGCATCCCGGCGCGGCTGGTCGAGGCGCAACCCGACAGCCCGCGCGAGCGGCGGGCGGAGGCGATCGGGTTTGCCGCCTACGCGGTGAGCAAGGACATGGACGACCCGGTCGTGAAAGCCATCCATGGCCTCATCGACCACTCGGTGGTCACCGACCAGCGGCTCGCCAAGGTTCTCGAGGCGCTCGAGCGGCTCGGTGCCCGGGTCGAGGAGGCCGAGAAGGCGGACGAGAAGTTTGACGCCGCGTACCTCAACAAAATTGTTGACTGAATTAGTAGGGTTAAGTAACCTTGGTACAGCTTTTCAACGCGTTATGACCTTTTCGCATTTCTTCTGGAGGGGCACGGACCGATGAGACTGACGACCAAGGGACGCTTTGCGGTGACGGCGATGGTGGACCTCGCGTTGCGCGACGGACAGGGACCGATCACGCTGGCCGGCATCAGCCAGCGGCAGAGGATCTCGCTGTCCTACCTCGAGCAGCTGTTCGGCAAGCTGCGGCGGCACGGGCTGGTGGAAAGCGTGCGCGGGCCCGGCGGCGGCTACACGCTGGCCAAGCCGACCAAGGACGTCACGGTGGCCGAGATCATCGTCGCCGTGGACGAGCCGATCGACGCCACCCAGTGCGGCGGCAAGGAGAACTGCCACGACGACCAGCGGTGCATGACGCACGACCTGTGGGCGAGCCTGAACGAGAAGATCTACGAGTACCTCTCGTCGGTGACGCTGGCGCACCTGGTGGCGAAGCAGCACGAGAACAACGTGTCCGTGATGAAGGACCAGCGCCCGCTGCGCAGCGTCGGCCAGCCGTCGGTGTCCGCCTGATGACGGCGGCATGACGCACGTCTACCTCGACCACAACGCCACCACGCCCGTCGACGAGCGGGTGCTGGAGGCGATGCTGCCGTTTTTCAGCCGCGAGTTCGGCAATCCGTCGAGCCGGCACGAATTCGGCACGCGCGCGCGCCGGGCGGTGGACACGGCGCGCGAGCAGGTCGCGGACGCCGTCGGCGTGCAGCCGGGGCAGGTGACGTTCGTCAGCACGGGGTCCGAGGCGAACAACCTGTTCATGAAGGGCGCCGCGGCGTACCTGAAGCCATCCCAGCTGGCGATCAGCGCGGTGGAGCACTCGTGCGTCGCCAACCCGGCCAGGGAACTCGCCCGCGGCGGCTGGAAACTGCGGCGCATCGCCGTCGACGGCGAGGGCCGCCTCGACCCGGCCGATCTCGACGCGGCGCTGGCGGAGCCCACCGGCCTTGTCGCGGTCATGCTGGCCAACAACGAGACCGGCGTGATTCTCGACGTGGCGGCGGCGGCGGAGAAGGCCCGCGCCCGCGGCGCGTGGGTCCACACCGACGCGGTGCAGGCGCTCGGCAAGATCCCGGTCGACTTCAAGGCGCTCGGGGTCCATTCGATGAGCCTCGCCGCCCACAAGCTCTACGGTCCCAAGGGCGCCGGCGCGCTGATCCTCGACAAGCGCGTCTCGGTGCAGCCGCTCGTCCACGGCGGCGGCCACGAGCAGGGGCTGCGCTCCGGCACCGAGAACGTGCCGGCGATCGTCGGGTTCGGCGTGGCGTGCCAGGTCGCGAAAGAGCGGCAGGCGGCGGACGCCGCGCGGCTTTCGAGCCTGCGCGCCCGGCTGGAGGGGCGGCTGCGCGCGGCCGGGGCGGTCGTCTTCGGCGACGGCGCGGAGCGGCTGCCCAACACGACCTTCTTCGGCTTCGCGGGCATCACCGGCGAGACGCTGGTGATCGAGCTGGACCGCGCCGGGTTCGCCGCCGGCACCGGCTCCGCGTGCTCGAGCGGCTCGCCCGGCTCGCCGGTGCTGCTGGCGATGGGCTACGACACGCCGCTGGCGAGATCCGGCGTGCGCGCGAGCCTCGGCCGCTCGACGAGTGCGGACGCGGTGGAGCGCTTCGCGGACGCGGTCGATGCGATCGCCGATCGTCTCAAACGATTGAGCGCGGTGGCGGTCTGAGTGGGAGGCGCGGACGAACGGCGAACGTTCGCGGGACGTTCGGCACGTGCGGCGCGGGTTAAAATCGACATCAGCAGAGCAACCGTAAACAGGATTTGAACCATGGCAGTGACACTGACGGAAAGCGCGGCGCACTACGTCGCCAGGACCCTGAGCCGGCGCGGCAAGGGCATCGGCCTGCGGCTCGGGGTTCGCACGGCCGGCTGCTCCGGCTACGCCTACAAGATCGACTTCGCCGACGAGCTCAAGGAAGGCGACGCCTGCTTCGAGAGCCACGGCGTCAAGGTGGTGGTGGACCCGCAGAGCCTGGCGTTCCTCGAGGGCACCGAGGTGGACTTCCTCAAGGAAGGGCTCAACGAGCGCCTGACGTTCCGCAACCCGAACGTGAAGGACGAGTGCGGGTGCGGCGAGAGCTTCGCGGTCTGACGCCCGCCGCCGGGTGGTTCGGGAAAGCGGGGCCGCGCGAGCGGCCCCGCCTGTTTTGTGGGCGCTCCAAGCGCCGCAGCTACTTCGCGCTGGCCACCTGCGGATCGAGCCGCTCGTGGTAGGCGGTCAGCTCGTCGCGGGTCACGTAGTTGTCGCGGTTGACGTCGATGGCGTCGAAGCGCGCGACGAAATCGACGAACCCGGCCGCCTCCTGCCGCGACACGCGGCCGCTGTTGTCGCGGTCGATCTGCTGGAAGGTGGCCAGATCCCGCTCGAGCGCGCGCTTGTGGTAGGCGGTCGCGTCCTGTGCCAGCGCGCCGCCGACCCAAAACATCAGCGCCAGCGTGGCGAATGTCCTCAACATGATTTTTTTCCTCCGCGTCGGTTTGTGGGCCTTGGTGCCCCTCGTGCGGATTTGACCGCGCGGCGGCGGGGGAAATCCCCGCAGGCGGCCGGATCAGAAGAGCGCGCCGCGGGCGGCGACCGGCCACAGCGCCTCCACCCGGCCGCCGCGCACGCACACGAAACAGTCGTGCAGGTTGACGGTCGGGTCGCAGTGGCCGGGCACGAGCCGGACCTTCGCGCCGAGCGCGGGCGCCGCGGCGTCAGCGGCAATTTCCAGCACGCCGTGCTCGTCGCTGGCCTTGACGTAGGCGACGCCCTCGAGCGCGTCGACCTGCGGCAGGCCGGAGTCGAACGCCAGCGCCTTCAGGCCGGCGTCGAGCACCGCGCGGCGCGGCGTGGGGCGGCTCATCACCGTCGCCAGCACGAACAGGCTCTGCTCGAACGGCGCGGTCGCGCGCGGCGCCGGCTCGTTGCGGCCGTAGTCCGCGTCCATCAGCACGTACGATCCGGGCTGCACTTCGGTATAGACGCCGCTCGCCGCTTCCAGCAGGTAGGTGCCGGTGCCGCCGCCGGTGACGCACTCACAGGCGATGCCGTCCGCCTCGAGCAGCCCGAGCGTCTCGCGCACGGCGGCGGCCGCGCGGTCGATGGCGGCGGCGCGCTCGGCCTCGCCGCGCAGGTGCTGCGCCGCCCCCTGGTAGGCCTGCAGGCCGGCGAAGCGCAGCGCC
>CAZGTK010000184.1:0-5633 GCA_964528415.1 uncultured Burkholderiales bacterium
GGTCTACTACTTCGTCGGCATCGACGGCGCCCGCTTCAAGCGGCCGGTCACGGCCGGCGACCAGCTTCTGCTGCACGTCGAGACGCTGCGGGTCGTCAAGGGCATCTGGAAGTATTCGGCGCGGGCGACGGTGGCCGACCAGCTGGTGGCGGAAGCCGAGCTGATGTGCACCGTGCGGACCCTCTGAGCGCGACGCGCCGCGGCGGCTCGCCATGGACTGGCACGACGACGAGGGTCCACGCATCCATCCCACCGCGCTGGTCGCGCCGAAGGCGGAGCTCGCCGACGACGTGCGCGTCGGCGCGTATTCGATCATCGGCCGGTCGCGGTACGCGCATCGGGCATCACGTGGTGATCAGCGGCCGCACGCACATCGGCGAGCGCAACCGGATCTTTCACTTCTGCTCGCTGGGCGAGGTGCCGCAGGACAAGAAGTATCACGGCGAGGAGACCGGCCTCGAGATCGGCGACGGCAACACGATCCGCGAGTTCTGCACCTTCAATCTCGGCACGGTACAGGACGCGGGCGTGACCCGCCTGGGCAACGACAACTGGGTGATGGCGTACGTTCACCTCGCGCACGACTGCCAGGTGGGCAACAACACGGTATTCGCCAACAACGCCCAGATTGCCGGCCACGTGCGCGTCGGCGACCACGCGGTGCTCGGCGGATTCACCGGCGTGCACCAGTTCGTGCGCATCGGCGCCCACGTGATGACCGGCGTCGGCACGGTTCTGCTGCAGGACGTTCCCCCGTTCGTCATCGCCTCGGGAGATCCGGCGCGGCCGTTCGGCATCAACGCCGAGGGGCTCAAGCGCCGCGGCTTCCCGGCCGAGACCATTCAGCAGCTCAAGCGCGCCTACAAGACCCTCTACCGCAGCGGTCTCACGCTGGAGGACGCGCGCATCGCAATCGCCGAGCAGGCCAAGGCCGATCCCGCCCTCAAGGTGCTTGCCGGTTTCCTGGCGGAGCCCTCGCGCGGCCTGATCCGCTGAGGCGGCCGCCTTGTCCGCCGATCGCCCGTCGCGCCGGATCGCCATCGTGGCGGGCGAGCCCTCCGGCGACGCCCTCGCGGCGCCGCTGGTGCGCGCCGTGCGCGAGCTGCGGCCGGATCTCGAGTTCGTCGGCATCGCCGGGCCGCGGATGGTGGCGGCCGGCGTGCGCGCGCTGTTCCCGATGGAGAAGCTGGCGGTGATGGGGCTGGCCGAGGTGGCGCGCCATTTCTTCGATATCCTCGCGATCCGCCGCCAGTTGCGCGACGAGCTGCTGCGGGATCCGCCGGCGCTGTTCATCGGCGTCGACGCGCCGGACTTCAATCTCGGGCTGGAGACGGCGTTGCGCGCGCAGGGCATACGCACGATGCAGTACGTGGGCCCCACCGTCTGGGCCTGGCGGGCAGGGCGCATCGTCAAGGTCAAGCGCGCGGCCGACCACGTCCTGGTGCTGTTTCCGTTCGAGCCGCCGATCTACGAACGCAACGGCATTCCCGTCACCTACGTGGGCCACCCTCTCGCCGACGAGATTCCCATGGTCCCGGACCGCGGCGCCGCGCGCGCCGCCCTCGGGCTGCCGGAGGCGGGGCCGGTCGTGGCGCTGCTGCCGGGCTCCCGCGCCAACGAGCTCAAGTACCTCGGCGGGGTGTTCGCGGCGGCGGCGGCGCTGCTGCGCCAACGGCTGCCCGGCGTGCGGCTTCTGGTTCCGCTCGTCAACCGCGTGACGCGGGAGATGTTCCTCGCCGCGACGGCGGCGCACGGCGGTCCCGACGCCCTCGGCATGCTGCTGCTGGAGGGCGACGCCCAGCGCGCCATGGCGGCGGCCGATGGCGTCATCGCGACGTCGGGGACGGCCACGCTGGAGGCGGCGCTGCACAAGCGCCCGCTGGTCATCACCTACCGGATGTCGCCGTTCACGTGGTGGCTGGTGAAGGGCAAGGGCTATCTGCCCTATGTCGGCATGCCCAACATCCTCGCCGAGCGCGAGGTCGTTCCGGAGTACATCCAGGACGCGGCGACGCCGGAGAACCTGGTCGACGGCCTGCTCGCGCAGCTGCGCGACCCGCGGCGCTGCGAGGACATCGAGCGCACCTTCGGCGACATCCACCGGCGGCTGCGCTGCGACAACGCGCGCACGGCGGCGCGCGCGGTGCTCGAGACGCTGGGGCCGTGACGGGGGCGGCGTTCGTGCGGGCCGGCGTGGACGAGGCCGGGCGCGGTCCGCTGGCCGGACCGGTGTACGCCGCCTGCGTCGTGCTGGACCGCGCGCGGCCGATTGCCGGCCTGCGGGATTCCAAGCTGCTCAGCGCGGCGCAGCGGGAGCGCCTGGCGCAGTCCATCCGCGGCCAGGCGCTGGCATGGTCGGTGGCGCGCGCCGAGGTGGAGGAGATCGACCGCCTGAATATCCTGCAGGCTAGCCTGCTGGCCATGGCGCGCGCGGTGGAACGGCTCGGATTGCGTCCCGGCGAGGTGCTGGTGGACGGCAACCGATGCCCGCGGGTCGCGGTGCCGGTGCGGGCCGTGGTGGGCGGCGACGCGCTGGTCCCGGAGATTTCGGCGGCGTCGATCCTGGCCAAGACCGCCCGGGACGCCGAGATGCTGGCGCTGCACGCGCTGTACCCGGACTATGGCTTCGACCGGCACAAGGGCTACAGTACGTCGGAGCACCTGGCGGCGCTCGGGCGCCTGGGCCCGTGTCCGGCGCATCGGCGGTCGTTCGCGCCGGTGCGGCGCCTGCTCCAGGCGGACCTGCAGGCGCCGCCGTTTCCCGGCGCACTGCCCCCTTCAGAGGAGAGCGTTTCGTGATCGTGTCCAAGTTCCTGCATGTGCTGGCCGCCGTCGTCTGGGTCGGCGGCATGTTCTTCGCGTACGTGGCGCTGCGGCCGGCGGCGGTGGAAACGCTGGAGCCGCCCGCGCGCCTGAAGCTCTGGGCGGCGACCTTCCGCCGCTTCTTCCCCTGGGTCTGGGCCGCCGTCATCGTCATCCTCGGCAGCGGCTTCCACATGCTGGGGATGCTCGGGCGGACGCCGGTCTACGTCATTACGATGCTGCTGCTCGGCGTGGTGATGGCGGTGATCTACTTCTACGTCTACTTCAGCCCGTTTGCGGCGCTGAAATCCGGCTGCGAGCGCCAGGACTGGAAGGCGGCGGCCGCGGCGCTATCGCGGATCCGGATCCTGGTCGGCGTCAACCTGACGCTGGGCCTGCTGACGGTCGCCGTCGCCATCCTCGGCCGCCTGCTGGGCTGAAGCCGCCGCCGGTCAGGAAGCCAGTGACCAGCGCCCGCCAGCGCATCGTGCGCTCGCGCGATAACACCGCCTACCGGCGCCTCGCGCGGCTGGTGGCCTCGGCGCGGGAGCGGCGCGACGCCGCTCTGATGGTGCTGGAAGGCGAGCGCCTGGTGCGCGCCTGCCTGGACACGCTGGGCGGCGTCGAACAGCTGGTGCTGGCGGAGTCGGCCGCCGAGCGTCCCGCCGCCCGCGCCCTGATGGCGCGCGTCCCGACGGTGGCGGCCCTTCGGGTGGCCGATCGCCTGCTGGAATCGATCTCGGGCCTCGACGCGCCGGACGGCGTGCTCGCGCTGGCGGCACGCCCCGCTGCGGTGCCCCCGTCGGCGTGCGATTTCGCGCTCCTGCTCGAGGATCTGCAGGATCCGGGGAACGTCGGGACCATCATTCGCACCGCAGCGGCGGCCGGCGTGCAGCTCGTCCAGCTCTCCCGCGGCTGCGCCGACCCCTGGTCGCCCAAGGCCCTGCGCGCCGGCATGGGCGGCCAGTTCGCCACCGTCGTGCAGGAGCGCGCCGACCTCGAAGCGGCTGCCGCGGCTTTCGGCGGGCAGGTGATCGCGACGCTGCCGCAGGCGCGCGAAACCCTGTACGACGTGGATCTGCGCGGCCCGATCGCGTTCATCGTGGGCAACGAGGGCAGCGGCGTTTCGCCGCGGCTGCTCGCGCACGCCACGCGGCGCGTGCGCCTGCCCATGGCCGGAGCGGTCGAGTCCGTCAACGCCGCGGCGGCGGCCGCCGTGTGCGTTTTCGAGGCGCTGCGGCAGCGGCGAGGCAGCTAGAAGATGTGACGCTTGAGGTCGGCCTGGTGAAGGATGGTGGTCGCCATCTCCTCGACCGACATGGCGGTGGCGTCGATGTACGGAATGCCTTCTTGGCGCATCAGCGCCTCGGCCTCGCGCACCTCGAATTCGCAGTTGGCGAGATCGGCGTACTTGCTGTTCGGCTTGCGCTCGCTTCGGATCCGGTGTAGGCGCTCGGGGTTGATGGTGAGGCCGTAGAGCTTGTGCTTCTGCACCGAGAGCGACGCGGGCAGGCGCATGGCGCTGAAGTCGTCGGGCGTGAACGGGTAGTTGGCGGCCCAGATGCCGAACTGCAGCGCCATGTAGAGCGAGGTCGGCGTCTTGCCGGAGCGCGACACCCCCACCAGCACGATCTCGGCCTGGTTGAGGTCGCGCGTGGAGACGCCGTCGTCATGAGAAAGCGCGAAGTTGACCGCCTCGATGCGCCGGTGGTAGCCGAACGGGTCGCGCGCGCCGTGCGAGCGGCCGACCGTGTGCGTCGAGCGCACGTCGAGCTCCGTTTCCATCGGCGTGATGAACATCTCCATCACGTCGAGAACGAGCGCGTCGGCCTGCTTGATGACGCGGTTGATTTCCGGATTGACGAGCGTGCTGAAGACCAGGGGGCGGCAGCCGTCGCGCTCGCGCGTGCGCCGGATCTCCGCGAGCAGCGCCTCGGCCTTGTCCAGCGTGTCGACGTAGGGAATCGGCCGCTCGATGAACGAGATGCCGTCGAACTGCGCGAGCAGGCTGTGGCCCAGCATCTCCGCGGTGATGCCGGTGCGGTCGGATATGAAGAAGGCGGTGCGCTGGGCGCTCATGGGTCGATCCGGCTGCGTCGGGAGGGCAGACGGGCTAAAATAACGGTCTTTTGTCCTCAATACAATTCTCAGCGGGTGAAGCCATGGCCGAGCGGCAGTACGTGATGTGGTTCGACGAAGTGGGCATGAAGGACGTCGAACGGGTGGGCGGCAAGAACGCCTCGCTGGGCGAGATGATCAGCCACCTCGAGCACGCGGGCGTGCGGGTGCCGCACGGCTTCGCCACCACCGCCGAGGCCTACCGGGATTTCCTCGCGCACGAGGGGCTCGACCGCCGCATCAACGACAAGCTGGCCACGCTCGACATCGACGACGTCGCGGAGCTGGCTCGCGCCGGGGCGGAAATCCGGCGCTGGATCCTCGAGACGCCGTTTCCGGCGCCGCTGACCGAGGCGATCACGACTGCCTACGGGCGACTCGCCGGCGAGGGCGGCGGCGACTTCTCGCTGGCGGTGCGCTCGTCGGCCACCGCGGAGGACCTGCCGGACGCTTCGTTCGCGGGGCAGCAGGAGACGTTCCTCAACATTCACGGCCTGGAAAACGTGCTGGAAGCAGTGAAGCACGTCTTCGCTTCGCTGTTCAACGACCGCGCCATCGCCTACCGCGTGCACAAGGGGTTCGACCACGCGCGCGTCGCGCTTTCAGCCGGCGTCCAGCGCATGGTTCGCAGCGATCTGGCGGCGGCGGGCGTCATGTTCACGCTCGACACCGAGTCGGGCTTCGACCAGGTGGTGTTCATCACGTCGTCCTAC
>CAZGTK010000185.1:0-5624 GCA_964528415.1 uncultured Burkholderiales bacterium
GCAGGCCAGTCACGCCGCGCGCTTCGGCGCCGCGGCGACCGGCGTGTGGCCGGCCGAGGGCGCGCTCTCCGACGCGGTGCTGGAGATCTTCGCCCGCGAGGGCGTCGACTGGGCGGCAAGCGGCCAGCAGGTGCTCGCCAACACGCTCACGCGCGCGCAGGGCGGGCCGCCCGGCAACTCGCCCTGGTGCTACCAGCCGTATCGCTACCAGGGCGCGGCGGGCACGGTGGCGTGCTTCTTTCGCGACGACCAGCTCTCCGACCTGATCGGCTTCGAGTACCAGTCGTGGTTCGGCCGCGACGCCGCCACCGACTTCGTGAGCCGGCTGCACGGCGTCGCGCGCGGCGCGCCGGGCGCCGTCGTCAGCGTGATCCTCGACGGCGAGAACGCGTGGGAGTACTACCCGTACAACGGCTATTACTTTCTCGACGACCTCTACGCCGCGCTGGAGACCGACCACGTGGTGCGCACGACCACCTACCGCGACTACCTCGCGCGCAAGCCGCGGCTCGAGGCGCTGCCGCCGCTGGTGGCGGGCAGCTGGGTCTTCGGCACGCTGTCGACCTGGATCGGCGAGCCGTCGAAGAACGCGGCCTGGGACCTGATCGCCGAGGCCAAGCGCAACTACGACCTCGTGATCGAGAGCGGCCGGCTGAAGCCGGAGGAGGCCGCCGCCGCCGAGCAGCAGCTGATGGATTGCGAGAGCTCGGACTGGTTCTGGTGGCTCGGCGACTACAACCCCGAGCACGCGGTGGCGAGCTTCGAGCGGCGCTTCCGCGCCAAGCTCACGCACCTGTACCGGCTGCTCAAGCTGCCGCCGCCGGAGCTGCTGAAGGTGCCGCTCTCGGCCGGCGGCGGCCACCCCGAGGCGGGCGGCGCGATGCGCCGCGCCTCCTGAGCCCGCCGCCTAGCGCCGCCGCGCCGGCCGCTTTGGCGGAGGCGGCGGCGCGTCCGGCTTCTTCACGTAGAGCGCCCACAGCTCGGTCTTGTCGCGCGGCCGGCGGCCTTCCCAGACGCGCTCCCAGCCGCCCTCCGGATCGACCCACTCGTCCGGGTGGCCCACCTGCAACAGCAGCTGGCAGCCGGCCACGTCGAAGCCGTTGGCCGGCTTGGTCTTGATGCCGGCGTAATAGTGCACCATCGCCCGCTGGTCGGGCCCGGCGCGCAGCGACGCCATGCAGTCGTAGCGCTCCGGGATCGCGGTGCGCAGCGACGAGACCACGGTGCGGTAGCTCTTGGCGTGGTCGACGTAGCCGATCAGCAGCGACATCGTGAGGCCCCACACCAGCGTCACGCCCGCGGCCCAGGCGATGATCGGCCGCTGCGCGTTGCGCCGCAGGCGCGCGATGAGCGCGATCCAGCCCAGCGTCAGCAGCACGCCGAAGCCGAACGCGAGCGGCCGGAAGCCGAAGTTGTAGCCCGGGCGCATGCGGTCGAGGTGCTGGAACAGCCGGTCCGGGACCGTGAACGCGAGGGGCGCCCAGTAGAACCACGCCGCCGCCGCCAGCGCGGAGAAACCCATGAGCGAGAACCAGTACATCGAGTTCGCCGCGCCCCGGCGCAGCGTGTAGACCGCGCCGGTGCCGAGCAGGGCGAGCGGCAGCAGCAGCGGCAGCCCCTCGACGTCGCGCGCGCCCGGCGACAGGCTGGCGCCCGCGAGCACCACCAGGAAGGCGATCAGCGGCAGGTGGATGCCGGGATGGGCGAGGCCGGCGCGGCCCTCGTGCCACAGCGTCCACAGCGCCAGCGGCAGCGCCGGCCAGGCGAACCAGGGCAGTGCCTGCAGGTAGAACGTCGCGCTCGCGAGCGAGACGCCCGAGACGCCGGGAAAGCGCCCGAGATCGGTCTCAAGCCAGAGCCGGAACAGCTCCGGCGCGCGCGCGTGGAGCACGTACGGCCAGACGAGCAGCCACGGGGTGGCCACCACCACCGCGATGGCGACGCTCGCCGCCATGTTGCGCGTGCGCCACAGGGGCGAGGCGAACGGCAGGATCGCCACCACCACCACGCCGATCACCGGCGCGAGCAGGCCCTCGGCCAGGAACGCGATGCCGATGCCGGTGCCGAACACCACGCCGCCCGCGCCGGGCAGGCGCAGCCCCAGCGCAAGGCCGTGCACCACCATCGCGGCGCCGGCGAGCAGCGCCGTCTCCGGCAGGATCTGGTGGCCGCGGATGATGAGGCCGAGGCAGCCGAGCAGGACCAGCACCCCCATGCGGCCGTAGCCCTTGCCGTAGAGCTCGCGCGCGGCGAGGCCGGCGAAGAGGAAGGTGAGGCCCATGTAGAACGCGGTGGCCAGGCGCGCGCCGTCGTGCAGCGGCAGCACGCCCTCGAAGGCGCGCGCGAACAGGGCCGCCGTCGCGTAGTAGAGCGGCGGGCGGCTCAATTCCGGAATCCCGGCCAGCGAGGGCACCAGCCAGTCGCGGCTCTCGATCATCGCGTAGACGATGCCGAAGTACTCGGTCTCGTCCGGCTTCCAGGGGTCGTGGCCGACGACGCCGGCGATGAGCCACGCGGCGACGATGAGCGCGAACATCAGCGGCCCGTGGTGCGGGTCCTGGTAGCGGGTGTAGGGCGAGACGGGCGGGCGGAACGCGGGAATGGCCACGGCGCTAGGAGTCGGGGGGCCGCGCCGTCGGGCGTGGCGGAGCGGGGCGGCCAGGGCGCGACATGGCCGCTATTCTAGCCGCGGGGACCCGTCGGCAAAAGCGTAGGGCGGTGATCCGCCAACAAAAAAGGCAGCCTCGGCTGCCTTTTCCGGTGGCCGCGCGGGCTTACTGCGCGGTGGGCTGCTTCTTGGCGTACTTCTGGCGGAACTTCTCGACGCGGCCGGCCGTGTCGACGATCTTCTGGGTGCCGGTGTAGAACGGATGGCACGCCGAGCACACTTCCACGTGCAGTTCCTTGCCGTAGGTCGAGCGCGTCGTGAACGTGTTGCCGCAGCTGCAGACGACCTTGATCTCGTTGTATTTCGGGTGAATCTTCTCTTTCATGGGGCGAATCCTCGCGCGATGCCGGGCGGTCGGGCCGCCGAAAAGTCGCGCATTATGGCGCAAAAGCCGTTTTTGGGCAAGGACGTAGGTTCGCTTTTGTGCTCGCCCGCGCAACCGGGTTATGCTCGGGGCTGTGCATTGCGCGCGCCCGCAGCGGTTCCCGCGGGCCGCCTCCTGAACCGCTCTGTCCCCGATGCTGCTCTCGATCTTCTCGCTCCTGCTCGGTATCGGCGTCCTGCTGGTCGGCGTCGGCTTCTTCTTCACGCTGCTCGGCGTGCGCGCCGGCGTCGAGGGCTTCAGCGACGCCGTCACCGGCGTGGTGATGTCGTTCTACTTCCTCGGCTTCGTCGTCGGCAGCTACGTCTGCCCGTGGATCATCCGCCACGCCGGGCACGTGCGCGCGTTCGCGGCGATGGCCTCCGTCGCCTCCACCATGGCGGTGCTGCACGCGATCGTCGTCGACCCGATCGCCTGGAGCGTGCTGCGCGCGATCACCGGCGCGTGCCTGGTCGGCATCTACATGGTGATCGAGAGCTGGCTCAACGCGCTGGCGACGAACAAGACGCGCGGCACGCTGTTCGGCGGCTACATGACGGTGACGCTGGTGAGCCAGGCCCTCGGCCAGTACCTGATCCTGGTCGGCGACGTCGGCACCTTCGTGCCCTTCGGCGTCGTCTCGGTGATCCTCTCCGTCGCGCTGGTGCCGATCGTGATGACCAAGGTCAAGGAGCCGGCGCCGGTGCCCACGCCCGAGCTGCATCTGGGCGACCTGTTCCGGCGCGTGCCCCTCGGCCCCGCCGGGGCGTTCACCTCCGGCCTCGTGAACGGCACCTTCTGGAGCCTGGGCGCCGTCTACGCGTTCCGCCAGGGCTTCGGCGAGGCGCAGGTGGCCGCCTTCGTCAGCACCGCGGTGCTCGGCGGCGCGCTGCTGCAGTTTCCGATCGGGCGGCTCTCCGACGCCCACGACCGCCGCCGGGTGCTGACCGGCGTCGCCCTCGCCGGCGCCGCGCTGGCGGCCGCCGCTTTCGGCCTCGGTTTCGTCTCGCCGGCCGCGCTGATCGCGTGCATGTTCTTCTACGGCGGCGCGGTGTTCACGGTGTACGGCCTCTCGGTCGCGCACCTCAACGACTACCTGCGCGCCGAGGACACGCTGGAGGCCACCCGCGGCCTGCTGCTGGTCCACGGCGTCGGCGCGATCATCGGCCCGGCGCTGGCCGGTTTCCTGATGGATCGCGTGGGCGCGCCGGTGCTGTTCGTCTACTTCGCGGTGGTGCTGGTGGCGCTCGCGGCGTTCGGGCTCGCGCAGACGCGCAAGCCGGTGCCGGCCTCCGCCGGCCATGCCGACTTCATGCCGATGGGCGAGGGATCGACGGTCGTCGCCGACCTCGATCCGCGCACGGACGCGGTGCCCGAGGAAGCGCCGCCGGCGCCGCAAGGCACGGCCGGCTGACGCGCGGCGCCGCTCTACGCGCCGCGCGCGTAGTCCAGCATGCCCTGGAAGTCCACCACGACGGCGGGCTCGTCGCCCACCACCCAGGCGTCATGCCCCGACGGCAGCAGCGAGACGTCGCCGGGCCGGCATTCCAGCTCGGTGCCGTCGTCCATCCGGATCATCAGGACGCCGGCGACGTGATACTGGAAGTGCGGCGCCTCGCAGCTCTTCGTCTGCGCGATCGGCTGCACCGACGTCGACCAGCGCCAGCCGGGCTCGAACACGGCGCGGCCGATGGTGGCGCCGCCCACGTTCACCAGCTCGAGCCGGCCCTTGGGAAACTCTCGCACGTCGTCGGGTTTGGCGAAGCTCTTCAGCTCCGCGTGCTCCATGACCTTCGCGATCGCGTGTTCGACGCCCATGCTTGCCTCCTCGCTTGTCGTTGCGCCGCGCCGCGCGCTCAGCGCGCGCCCGCCGGCCGCGGCTCGATCTCCTCGTGCAGGCAGAGGATGTTGCCGTCGGTGTCCTCGAACCACGCCGCTTTCTCCGCGCCCAGCACGCAGACGTGGTCGACCGTTTTCAGGCCCGGCAGGTCGTAGTCGGCGAAGCGGACGCCGCGACGCTCGAGCGCCGCGATCGCGCGCTCGATGTCGTCGACGCGGAAGCTCAGCACGGTGTGCTCGGCGCGCGCGCCCTGCGGCTTCGGCATGAGCGCGATGTCGGTGCCGCCGCAACGGAACAGGAACTTGCCGTCGGGCTGCTCGCCGACGGCGGCGAGCCCCAGGCGCTCCTGGTAGAACTGCCGCGCGCGCTCGAGATCGCTCACCGCGAGGATCGCGGTGACGCGGGCGCCGTCGAGGCCGGCTGCCCCTGCGGCCTGGCCTGACCGCGTGGTTGCATCCATGGTCGGCTCCGTCTGCGTCGGGCCGGGCGTCCTTGCGGCGCCCCGGTCGAAGCCTATACTTTGGACTCTCCCCCGGCGGCGCGGGGATACGCGTTCCTGCGTATTGCCGCGCGCCCATTCCGACGGAGGGCCGCCGCATGGGCCACCTGTCAGCGCGCGATAACCGAGGCGGACGGCGCCTGCTCGAGCAGCTTGGCAGGCTCGCCGGCGAGCCCGGCGCGGCCGCGTCGGGCGAGCGCCGCGGCCCCCGGCTTTCCTCGGCCGGAGTGGGCCCGCGGACGGCGCGTGCCGCGCC
>CAZGTK010000186.1:0-5585 GCA_964528415.1 uncultured Burkholderiales bacterium
TCAGCATCGATGCCGTCGTCGTCTTGCCGTGCGTGCCCGCCACGGCCAGCACCCACCGGCCGGCGAGCACCGTTTCCGCGAGCCACTGCGGCCCCGACGTGTAGGGCAGCCCCGCCGACAGCACGGCTTCCATCAGCGGGTTGCCGCGCGAGACCACGTTGCCGACGACGAAAGTGTCGGGATTCAGCGACACCTGCGACGCGTCGTAGCCCTCGATCAGCTCGATGCCGAGCGCCGCGAGCTGGTCGCTCATCGGCGGATAAACGTTGGCGTCGCAGCCGGTTACGCGATGGCCGGCGGATCGCGCGATGGCCGCGAGACCGCCCATGAAAGTGCCGCAGATGCCGAGAATGTGAATGTGCATTATGGAAACGCGACGGGCGTCGGTGTCGTGCGGGCACCGCGCCCTGCCCCGAAAGTCAACATGACGTTGCGCCCGATTCTACCGGCAAGGCGCGCGCATGCGCAGAAGACGACGCGCGAAGCGCTTGACAACGATGCGCGAACGCGCTGCGCTGCGTGCGTTGCAATTGCGCGCCGCCGGACAAAGCCTTTATCATTGCCCGGCGAGCACCGGACTGAATCTCCACCATCCCGGATGTGCGTTTTCCTGGAGCCCGCGTTCGCGGTCTCTCGCGTTACAACCAACATCAGAAAGAGAGGAGCAGTATGGCGAAAACAATCAGCAAGGCCGATCTGGTCGAGGTCGCCGCCAAGGCCGCCGGCATCAGCAAGACGGCCGCCGCGGAAGCGATCAACGCCGCGATGGACGCCGTGGTGTCGAACGTCGCCAAGGGCAACCGCGTGACGCTGGTGGGCTTCGGCTCGTTCGAGTCGCGCAAGCGCAAGGCCCGCACCGGCAAGAACCCGGCCACCGGCGCATCGATCAAGATCCCGGCCCGCACCGTGCCGGCGTTTTCCGCCGGCCAGGCGTTCAAGGACGCCGTCGGCAAGAAGAAGTAATCCGCTTTGCACGGGCTGCCGGAGGAGCTTCCGGCGGCCCGCTCCTCCCCCGGGCCCGCGCGCGGCCCGCAGACTCCCGAACCGCCTCACTTCGCGTCCAGGTCCACCTGCAGGGCCTCGAGGAAGCGCGATACCATGTTGTAGGCCGCCACCGTCACGCTGAGCTCCACCAGCTCCTGCGCGTCGAAGTGCGCGCGCAGCGGCTCGAACACCGCGTCCGGAACGTGGATCTCGCGCGTCATGCTGTCGACATACGCCAGCACGGCGGCGAGGCGCCGGTCGAACAGGCCGCTCCCGGCCCACGACCCCAGCGCGTCGATCTGCGCCTGCGTGATGCCCTCCTTCAGCGCGAACGGCACGTGCGTCCTGAACTCGTAGTCGGCGTGGTTGATCAGCGCCACGCGCAGGATCGCCAGCTCGCGCACGTCGCCCGCGAGCCTCGCCTGCTGGCGCACCGCGGTCAGCAGCTTGAGCCAGCCCTCCGCCACCGGCGGGCTGTGCAGCAGCGTGCCGTAGAGGTTCAGTAGCTTGCCGCGCTCGGCGCGGATGCGCCCGATCAGCTCGGCGCGGTCGGGGTGGGTCTGTTCGTTCACCAGCGGCAGTCGGGCCACGGGGATCTCCTCTAGCCAAGCCCGCTCGGATGCGGGGAAGTGAAACGCATCTCAACCGTGGAGGCGCAGAGGCGCCGAGAAGAACCGCTACGACGGACGCCTTGAAGTCACCGTGCGGAAGCGGCGACCGTCACCGGGCGTCCGGGCGTTCTTCGCGCCCTCCGCGTCTCCGCGGTCAAGCAAAAGTCAAACGTCGTCGAGCGCCCGCTCGCCGAGATGCGACACGTCGCCCCAGACCTCGAGCCGCCACGCGCCGCTGGCGTAGCGAAACACGTTGATGCTGGCGTTCAGGATCGTGAACATGCGCGGGCCTTCGTGCGGTAGGCCCAGAGACGTGCGGTAGAGCACGTCCAGCACGCCGCCGTGCGCGACCACCACGGCCCGCTCGCCGGCGTGGCGCCCGCCGATCTCGGCGAGCGCCGCCAGCACCCGCGCCGAGGTCTGCGCGGCGCTCTCGCCCGACGGGATCACGTACTCGGGGCCGCCGCTGCGATAGCCCTCGTAGACATCGGGCAGCTCGCGCTGCGCGTCCGCGCGGGTCAGTCCCTGAAGCACGCCCAGGTGCCGCTCGCGCAGGCGCGCGTCCGCGACGACGCGATGGCCGGTGCGCGCGGCGATGCGGCGAGCCGTCTCGTAGGCGCGGCCGAGATCGCTGCTGTAGAGCGCCGCGAAGCGCTCGGCCGCGAGCCGCACCGCCACCGCCTCGGCCTGCTCGATGCCGGCGGCGTTGAGCGGGCTGTCGAGGTGGCCCTGCATGCGGGCCTCCTGGTTCCACGCGGTCTCGCCGTGGCGCACCACGACGATCTCGGCACCAGCGGACATCGCTTCGGTCCCGTCGGCGCAGGGTTCGGGCGCGCTCAGGCCTTCTGCTTCAGCACGTCGCGGATCTCGGTCAGCAGCTTGACGTCCGCCGGCGGCTCCGCCGGCGCCGGCGCCGCCTCTTCCTCGCGCTTGAGGCGGTTGATGATCTTGACCATCACGAAGACCGCCCAGGCGATGATTACGAACGTGACCAGCGTGTTGATGAACGCGCCGTAGTTCAGGGTGACCGCGCCGGCCTTGCTCGCCGCCTCGGGCGTGAAGTACGGACCGGGCGTGGCCCCGTCCTTCAGCACCAAAAACAGGTTGGAGAAATCCACGCGCCCGAGCAGCAGGCCGATGGGCGGCATGATGATGTCGCGCACGATCGAATCGACGATCTTGCCGAACGCGCCGCCGATGACCACGCCCACGGCCAGATCGATGGCGTTGCCCTTGACTGCGAACTCCCTGAATTCCGAGATGATGCTCATGAGGCTCCCCTTTCAGTGGTGGGACCGATGAAACGGCGGCGTCGGGTTGAGCGCACCGCGATGCGCGGATTATATCGGCCGGGGCGGCGCGGTGCCCACCGCGCGGCGGCCTAGTCGAGCAACTCGGTGTCGTCGTGCGCGTAGGCAGGCGACGAGCAGCAGAGGATGGCGAGCGGCTCCGCGCCGGTGTTGCGGATCGCGTGCGGAGTGCCCGGCGCGATGCAGACCGTGTCGCCGGCGCGCACCCGGAAGCGCTCGTCGCCGAGGCGCATCTCGCCTTCGCCGCGGGTGATGTGGTAGAGCTCCTCGGCTGCGTGGTGGCGGTGCAGCTGCGTCGCCTGCCCCGGCGCCACCACCGCCTCGGCCAGGCTCTGGGCGGCGTTGCCGTGCGCGGCGGGATGCATGAGCTCGCGCACGGTGGAGCCGTCCTTGGTCACGAACGGCGCGCAGTCCTCGAATCGCGTGCGCAGGCTCATGGCTCGACTTCGCGCCTCATTTCACGGGATGCGTGGGACGGGTCCCGCCCTGCTGGTAGTAGGACATCATCTGCGGCGCCAGCTTCTCCAGCGCGGCGATGCGGTTCTCCGGCGACGGGTGCGTGCTCAGGAATTCCGGCGGCCGGCCGTCGCCCAGCTTGCCCATCTTCTGCCACAGCGTCACCGCGGCGCGCGGATCGTAGCCCGCCTTCGCGGCCAGCTCGATGCCGATGCGGTCGGCCTCCGACTCCATCTGCCGGCTGTTCGGCATCTGCACCGCGTAGGCGGCGGCGAGCGCGGCGCCGGTCATCGCCAGCCCCTTGCTGTCGGTGGCGATGCCGACGCCGATGACGGCGAGGTTGCTCGCCATCGCCACGGACATCTTCTCCGCCGTGTGCGCCGAGAGCGCGTGGGCGATCTCGTGCGCGAGCACCTGGGCGATCTCGTCGTCGGTCGGCTTGAGCTTCTCGATGAGGCCCGAGTAGATCGCCATCTTGCCGCCGGCCATCGCCCACGCGTTGACGGTCTTGGGATCGTCGATGACGTTGATCTCCCAGTCCCACTTGGCCGTCTCCGGCCGGTATTTGACCGCCTGCGCGACGATGCGCTCGCTGATGCGGTCGACGCGCGCCTTCAGCGCCGGATCGTCGTTAAGCTTCCCCTGCTTCGCCGCCGGCGCCAGCATCTGCGGGTAGGCCTGCAGCGAGGACTGGATCGCCTGCTGCTCGGAGACGATCATGAGCTGCTGGCGGCCGGTGACCGGGTTGGTGGCGCATCCGGCTGCGACGAGCGGCAGCACGGCGAGCAGGCAGAGCTTGCGGATCATCGGGCGGACTCCTTTCCGCGACGCGGGTCGACGAAAGTCTTGGACACCGCGCCGCCGTCGGCGTTTTCGAGCAGGCGCCATTCGCCCGGCGCCAGCCCCTCCAGGTTCCAGGCCCCGACAGCGTAGCGGACCAGCCGCAGCGTCGGGAAGCCCGCGGCCGCGGTCATGCGCCGCGCCTGCCGGTTGCGGCCCTCGGTCAGCGTGAGCTCGATCCAGGCCGTGGGGATCGCGCGCCGGAAGCGAACCGGCGGATCGCGCGGCCACAGACCCGCCGGCTCGGCGATGCGGCGCGCCCGCGCCGGCCGCGTGCGCCGGCCGTCCAGCTCGACGCCCTGCTGCAGCCTCTCCAGCGCCGCCGCGTCGGGTTCGCCCTCCACCTGCACCCAGTACGTCTTCGCGAGCTTGTGACGCGGATCGCTGATGCGGTGCTGGAGAGAGCCGTCGTCGGTCAGCACCACCAGCCCTTCGCTGTCCTGGTCCAGCCGCCCGGCGGGGTAGAAGCCCGGCAGGTCGATGTAGTCCTTCAGCGTCGCCTTGCCCGCCGGCGCCGTGAACTGGCACAGCACGCCGTAGGGCTTGTTGAACAGGACGACGCGGGTCATGGGGCGGGCATCAACCCAAGGGCGCGGAGAAGGACGCCAGATCGTCGAGCCGCAAAGGACGCGCGGGACGCAAAGGAAAAACCATGCGGAATCTTCCGGTGCATTCCTTGGCGCTCGTTGCGCCCCTGGCGGTTTAAGCTCGCGGGCTCTCTGCGTCCCCGCGACCTCCGCGGTGAACGGCTTCCTGAACTATTCCACCGTCACCGGCGCGCGGTCGTAGGCCAGCACCGGGGCGAGCCAGCGCTCGGCCGTTTCCAGGTCCCAGCCCTTGCGCCGCGCGTAGTCCTCGACCTGGTCGCGGTCGACCTGGCCGGTGGCGAAGTACTGCGCCTGCGGGTGCGAGAAGTAGAAGCCCGACACCGCCGCCGCCGGCAGCATGGCGAACGCGTCGGTGAGCTGCATGCCGGCGTTGCCCGGCGCGTCGAGCAGCCGGAACAGCGACCCCTTCTCGGTGTGGTCGGGGCACGCAGGGTAGCCCGGCGCCGGCCGGATGCCGCGATAGTCTTCCTTGACCAGGCGCTCGTTGTCGGCGTCCTCGTCGGGGGCGTAGCCCCAGAACTCGCGCCGCACGCGCCAGTGCAGGTGCTCCGCGAACGCCTCGGCCAGCCGGTCGGCGAGCGCCTTCAACAGGATCGCGTTGTAGTCGTCGTGCGCGTCCTCGAACGCCTTCACCCGCGCGTCGATGCCGATGCCCGCCGTCACCGCGAACGCGCCGACGTAGTCTTCGACGCCCGAGCCCTTCGGCGCGACGAAGTCGGCCAGGCACAGGTTGGCGCGGTCCGCCGGCTTGACCATCTGCTGGCGCAGGTTGTGCC
>CAZGTK010000187.1:0-5542 GCA_964528415.1 uncultured Burkholderiales bacterium
GAGCCGAGGCTGGCCATCTCCAGCATCTCCTCGAAGGTGATGCACTTGAGCCGCCGCGCCTTCGGCACGATCCGCGGATCGGTCGTGTAGACGCCGTCGACGTCGGTGTAGATCTGGCACTCGTCCGCCTTCAGCGCCGCCGCCAGCGCGACGCCGGTGGTGTCCGAGCCGCCCCGCCCGAGCGTCGTGATGTTGCCGGCCTCGTCGACCCCCTGGAACCCCGCGACCACCACCACGCAGCCCTGCTCCAGGTCGCGCCGCATGTTCTGCTCGTCGATCCTGAGGATCCGCGCCTTGGTGAATGCGCTGTCGGTGAGGATGCGAACCTGGCCGCCGGTATAGCTGCGCGCCTTGATGCCCTGGTCCATCAGGGCCATGCACAGCAACGCGATGGTGACCTGCTCGCCGGTCGAGACCATGACGTCGAGCTCGCGTGGATCGGGCTGCGACTGCACTTCCCGCGCCAGAGCAATAAGCCGGTTGGTCTCTCCCGCCATCGCCGAGACCACGACCACCACCTGGTGGCCCTGGTGATGCCATTTGGCTACGCGCCGCGCGACGTTCTTGATGCGCTCCGTCGTGCCAACGGAGGTGCCGCCGTATTTCTGAACAATCAGTGCCACGATGACCTGACCGACCTGCTGAAAAACGGCGAAGTTTAATGGATTTCCAGGGCCCTGACGAGCCGCTCCGGCGCGCTGATGCAGGGCGGCTCAGCGACCGTCACGGAACTTTCCGCGCCGCGCAGCCTCTTTACGTCTCAGAAGCAACGATTGCACGGACCATGCGCGCAAAGTCTCCCAATCCGAAGCAGATTCGCCAGCGCCTCGGCATGAGCCAGACCGAATTCTGGGGGCGCATCGGCGTGACCCAGAGCGGCGGGTCGCGCTACGAAAACGGCCGGCCGATGCCGCGGCCGGTGCAGGCGTTGCTGCATCTCGTGCACGTCGAGGACCTGGATTTGTCGCACCTTGACCGCGGCGACATCCGGCTGATCGGTTACCTCAAGCAAAGCGATCCGCGCCTCTACCGCAGCCTGCGCAAGGCCGCCACCCAGCGCGGCCGCTAGGGATTCCAGGTCGCAGTGATGCCGAGGCCGGCGATCTCGTCGGCAAGGCCCTGGCCCCAGTCGGCGCTGACCGGCGAGAGGCGTGGCGCCTCCGCCTGCCTGGACGGGCGGGCGACGCTGTAGACGTGCACGCCCCGCAGGGGCGCGCCGCGATCGAGGACCTCGCGCAGGAACCCCAGATACGATGCCCGCCACGCCGGCGACGGATCGCGACCTTCCCAGCGGAACACGCACGTCTGGACCCAGGTTGGGCAGAGGCCGGCTGCCAGGAGAAGGTTCTCGCGTACCCGCGCCCTGGTCAGGCGAACGTCGTTGATCCGCGCCCAGTCCGCGCTCGACCCGCCGTCCAGCTTGAACCAGACCTCGCCGTTTCGGCTGCTGATGGCCTGCAGGCCCCGCCGCACGGCGACTCGCTGGATCAGGCTACCGTTGGTGATGAGCAGCAGCTTCACCTCGGCAGGCACGCCCGCTGCCTGCATCACCGCGCAGACCCGCTCCACCACACGGTCGAAATCGCGGCAGCTGGTCGGCTCGCCGTTGCCCGAGAACGCCACGTCGTTGAGCCGCCGCAGCTCCGCAGGCACGCGCTCCGCCATGAAGCGCCCCCGCAGCACCTCGTCGAGGAAGCTCGACAGTTCCCGCTCGAGCACCGACATCTGCACCGGCGGCGGCGCCCCGCGGGTGAGCCCGGGCACTTGGCAATAGACGCAGCGCCAGTTGCACGCATTGTTGGGATTAAGATTGATGCCGACGGACACGCCGCGCGCCCGCCTCGACACCACGGGATAGACGTACGTCAGGCCGAGATCGTCGCGCGGGTGGTCGGCCAGGCTCAGCTGCGCCTTTTGCTCTGTCATCGTCGCCTTCGGGTCCGCCTTCTGCCCGAGAGTGTATACTTTGGCGCCTTTCCCGGCCCCTGATTGCGGGCGCGCCACTCCATGCTGATCACCCGCCGCCTCGAGTTCGACGCCGGTCACCGCATCCCCAACCACGAGAGCGGATGCCGGCACCTGCACGGCCATCGCTACGCGCTGGAGGTGACGCTGTCGGGGCCGATCGTCACCCGGGAAGGCGCGCCCGACCAAGGCATGGTCATGGACTTCAGCGCCGTCAAGAGCATCGCGCGCGAGCTGGTGACGGACCCGTGGGACCACGCCTTCCTCGTGTACGTTCACGACACGGAGGTGCTCAGGTTCCTGCAAACGCTGCCGGGCCACAAGACGGTCGTTCTGCGGACGCCCCCGACGGCCGAGAATCTGGCGCTCGAGGCCTTTCGGCTTCTCGACGCTGCCTACCGGGAGCGCTACGGCGACCGACTGCGGCTCGAGCGCGTCCGCCTTTACGAAACGCCCAACTGCTGGGCCGACGCCGTGCGCGAGCAGGTGGTTCGCGGCGCGTGAGGGGAAACACGCGGCGCCGCCGGTTGTTCAGGCGGCCACCTGCCTTCTGGTTGGTAGCCGCCGTTCTAAGCCCCGCCGACTGGCCGTCGAAGCGCGTTGGGCGGAAGGGGTGGGATTCGAACCCACGAGAGGCTTGCGCCTCCGCCGGTTTTCAAGACCGGTGCATTCAACCGCTCTGCCACCCTTCCATCGATCCGACTTCGAGCCAACCGCCGGTTTTAGCTTCGACGTAACCTGTTGCGCAGGTTAGTCTGCGCAAGCGCTGGCTACGCAAGCGCCAACCGGTACATTCGATCCCTCTGCGACTTTTCCGTCTTGGCGCCAGCCTGGCCGATCACGTGCCCTGTTTGCATCCGGGCCACGACGGCGTCATACCTGCGCACCGACGGCGCCCGCGCCGCGGGCCGGTGCTGGCGGCGCCATTGTAAGCCCGCTGCCGGCCGGCGCGTTCAGGTCTCGGTCAGAATCCGCAGCGGCGGCAGGCGAATCAGGCGACGGGTTCCGAGCCAGCCCGCCGCGGCGACCCCCAGCGCTCCGCTGACCACGCCGATCACCCATAACCAAGGATCGCCGTGGAACGGAATGTTCAGGATCCGTTGCGCGATGGCCCAGCCCACGCCGGTGGCGCCGGCCGCGGCCACCAGGCCCGCCATGGCGCCGATGGCGAGAAACTCCACCGCCTGGGTCTGAGCCAGTTGGCCAGTGCGCGCCCCCAGCGTGCGCATGATCGCGGCGTCCAGCAGACGCTCGTCGCGCGTCGCGGCGAGCGCGGCGTACAACACCAGCAGGCCGGCCACGAGCGTGAAGCCGAAGACGAATTCGACCGCGCGGATCACCTGATCCATCATCGTCTGGACCTGCGCGAGGATCGCCGCGACGTCGATCACGAGCAGGTTCGGGAACGCCTTCACGAGGTCGTTCATCACGGCATTGCGCTCCGGCGCGAGGTAGAAGCTGGTGACGAAGCTTGCCGGGTAAGGCTCCAGGAAACCGGGCGGCGCAACGACGAAGAAGTTGACGCGGAAGGTATCCCAGTCGACGTGGCGCAGGCTGGTAACCGTGCCTTGGACCGTCGCCCCCGCGATGTCGTAGGTCAGGGTATCGCCGAGACGGATGCCGAGCGTCCGGGCGATACCCTCCTCGACGGAGAAGGTCTGTTGCGCCGCATCCTCGCCGGACCACCAGCGCCCGGCGACCAGGCGGTTGTCGGACGGCAGCCTGTCCGTCCAGGACAGGTTGAACTCCCGGTCGACGAGCCGCTTCGCGCGGTCGTCCGCGTAGTCCTCCGACGAGACGGCACGGCCATTGATGCCCGTCAGCCGCGCCCGGACCATGGGGAAGACTTTCGGTGCCGAGATGCCGCGCTCCGCGAAGAAACCCGCGAGCGCGTCGCGCTGGTCCGGCTGAATGTTGACGAGAAACCGGTTGGGCGCGTCCGCCGGCAGGCTGGTGCGCCAGTTCTCCAGGAGCTCGCCGCGCACCAGGGTCAGCAGCAGCATGGCCATCAGACCCAGCGCAAGGGCGGCCACCTGGATCGTGGTCCCGAGGGAGCGGCGGCGAAGATTCGCCAGACCGATGCGCCACGCCCCCGCCGCCGAGCCTGCCAGCCGACCGACCAGCCTCAGCAACGCGAAGGACAACGCGCCCGCCGCCAGCAATGCGGCGCCGACGCCTGCCAGCACGATGAACCCCAGCTTCAGGTCGCCCGCCGTCCACAGCACGAGGCCGGCGATCGCCGCCACGCCAACCACGTAGCCGGCGGCCCCGAGACCTCCCGGCGCTCCGAGGTCGCGACGCAGGACGCGCAAGGTCGGCACGTGGGCCAACGCGGCAATCGGCGGCATGGCGAAACCCAGCAACAGCACGAACCCGGCAACGAGGCCCCGCACGGCCGGGAGCCAACCGGGCGGCGGCAGCGCGCCGCCCACCAGCGGCGCGAGCACCCGCGCCAAGGCCTCCTGGGCGGCGAGTCCCAGGAGGGCGCCGCCGGCGCTGGCCGCCAAGCCCAGCAACAGGAACAGGAGCGCGTAGACGCGCACGATCGTAGCCTGACGTGCGCCCAGGCAGCGCATGATCGCGCAAGCATCGAAATGGCGTTGCAGGTACCGCCGCGCCGCCAGCGCGACCGCGACCGCCGCCAGAATGACGCTGGCCAGCGCGGCGAGCGCGAGGAAACGCTCCGCCCGCTCGAGCCCCGAGCGGATCTCCGGCCGCGCGTCGCGGATGCCTTCGAGCCGCTGGCCGGCGGCGAGCTGCGGCTCCGCCGCCCGGCGAAACGCCTCGAGCGGACCCGGCGGTCCGGCAAGTAGCAGGCGGTAGCGGATCCGGCTGCCGGGCTGGATCAATCCGGTGCCGGGCAGATCGGCCGCGTTCAGCATCAGGCGCGGACCGAGGTTGGCGAAGCCCACCGCGCTCTCCGGCTCCTTGACGATGACGCCGGCGATCACGAGCTCGCGCTCGCCCAGGCCGATCCGGTCCCCGGGCCGCACGTCGAGGCGGGCCAGAAAGCGCTCGTCGACCCAGACGCTGCCCGTCGCCGGCGCATCGCGGCGCGGACGGCCCGGATCGCCGGCGGCGTCGCCCACCCGAACCTCGCCGCGCAGCGGATAGCCCGGCTCGATTGCCCGCACGTCGGTCAGCAGCGAGCGATCGCCGGCGGTTGCCATGCTGGGAAAGCTCCACAGCCGGATCGCCTCGAGGCCACTGCCGCGGGCCTTATCGGCGAACGCGTCCGGGATCGGCCGCGACGAGGCCAGCACCAGATCCGCGCCGAGCAGGTGGTTGGCGCGCTCTACGAGCACGTCCCGAACGCGATCGGCGAAAAAAGAAACGGTCGTGACGCTGGCTACGGCGATCACGAGCGCGGCGACCAGGACCCGCAGCTCACCGGCCCGCCAGTCCCGCCGCAGCAGGCGAGCCGCGAAGCCGACCTCTCCGGCCAGCGTCACGCGGGCACCGCTTCGCCGGTCACCAGCCGCCCCCCCTGCAGGCGCAGCTGGCGCCCGCAGCGCCCGGAGAGCGCGAGGTCGTGGGTCACCAGCACGAGCGTCGTCTTCTGCTCGCGGTTGAGGTC
>CAZGTK010000188.1:0-5539 GCA_964528415.1 uncultured Burkholderiales bacterium
TCGGCAAGCAGTTCGACGTCACGCGCGAGCGCATCCGCCAGATCGAGGCCAAGGCCCTGCGCAAGCTGCGGCACCCCTCGCGCTCGGAGAAACTGCGCAGCTTCCTCGACACGGAAACTTGAGCAAGAAAAACGGCAGCCCAGGCTGCCGTTTCAGTATCATCCTGCCGGGGGCCGTTAGCTCAGTCGGTTAGAGCAGGGGACTCATAATCCCTTGGTCGTTGGTTCGAGTCCAACCAGACCCACTCCCTCGGCGTTTCGAGCGACCCTGACGAAGGGGGGCGGACGCCTCCCGGCGGGCCGCGGCGGATCGACGGCGTTCGCCGTGCGGACCAACACCAGGCGCCCAAGCCTCGACCCGAGACGCCTTCGGATGACCGCGTATCCCGATCGCCGCGGGCGCCGGACGAATCTCCCGCACATCGGGGTCTGAACGGCCGGCACGCGGACGTCGCAACGACCGAACCGCGGACTGCGCCCTCGGTGACGGTTCGCGTCCGGCGAGCGTTGCCGCGGGTGATCGTTGTCGAGGCGCATCCGCTCGACGTCATTCCGCGCACCCTGCGCGGGACCGCGACGCGCGGCCCCGAATCGGCGCCGAACCCGGAGGCAGGCGGGACGGACGTCGCGATCGGCTATGACGCCGGCCAGCCGGGCGCCAGGCGGGGCGCCACCCCCACGCGGCCCTGGAGTTCGTCCGCGAAAACCTCGAGTGGTGGATGCGATCTACATAAGTACTTAATTATCTAGTGTTGGTGCATCGCAACATCATTTGATGTGCATCAACAACGCGCACCCCTTCCTTCAGTAACGTCGGGTTCCAGGGAACGTCGTGGCTGCCCGGGAGGGATCCCGGGTTGAGCATGGCCGATCGCAACCTGACGTTTTCCCCTCGGTCGTAAAGATATCGGCGTGTGTGCCGCGCGGGCGGGCAGCGTCGGGGAGCGCGAAATGAAGAAGCCGCAATTCGACGAAAACCTCATCGCGGACGTCCTCGCGGAAAGCGACGGCGGACGACCCGTCGCCGACTTGGCGGAAGCGTACGGCGTCTCCGACGTAACGCTGTACAAATGGCGACGGCAGTACGCCGGCCTCGAGCCGGACGGCATCCGTCTGCTGCGCACGCTCAAGGACGAGAACCGCACCCTGCGACGCACGCTGGCGGCCCTCGAGCAGGACAACTGCGCGCTGAAGGGGCTCCTGGAAAAAAAGCCCTGACGCCTCACCAGCGGCGCGAGCTGGTGAGGCGGGCGGTGCAGGAGTTCGGGCTCAGCGAGCGGCGGGCGTGCGAGCTGCTGGGGATTTCGCGCTCTCAGGCACGGCGGCAGATTCCCGAGGACCGCAATGGCGCGTTGCGCAAACGGCTCTGCGAGCTTGCTCGACATCATCCCCGTTACGGCAGTCCCGCGCTCTATCAGCTGTTGCGCCGCGAGGGCTGGCTCGTCAACCGCAAGCGCGTGTATCGCCTCTACCGCGAGGAAGGGCTCGGTGAGCGCCTGAAGCGCCATAAGTCCCTTGTCCAGACGGGGGCAAACGAATCAAACGCTGGGCTTGCCGTGGGGAAGCCGAACAACACCTCAGACGATTGAAATATCGCTGCCAATTTCCTAATAATAAAAATACGTTGCCGAGTGACGCGTAGAACAAGCTGAAACAGCGTCCGCAAGGCACAACAACACGAACAACTGTTTTCGGGAAACGCGTACGGCGCAAGCGGTGCGAGCCGCTTGCTGCTGCTGCCGGCGGTGTCTCTTGAGGGAGGGATTCATGCGCTTGAGCCGTCATCTCGCCGCACTCGCGTCGGGAATTCTGCTTTACCTCGCGGGTCCGCTCGCAGTCCACGCGCAGTCGGCGGAGGACGTCGAGTCGGGCAAAGTCTGCGCCCAGTGCCACGAAGGCACGCAGCACGCCTTCTCCGGCAAGCATGGCGTCCGGGGCGATCCCCGCACCCCGGCGGCGAACGGCGGCTGCGCGTCCTGCCACGGCGACGTGTCCGAGCACCTCAAGGATCCGACCAAGGCCAAGCCCAAGTACCTCGGCAAGAGTGCGCCCCAGGAAGAGCGCAATGCCGTGTGTACCAACTGCCATCAGGGCCAGGCCCAGATCCACTGGCAGGGCAGCACGCATGATCGTGCGCGCGTCGCCTGTGCGGACTGCCACAAGCCGCACGCGGCGAAAGATCAGGTGCTGGTGACGCAGACGCAGGCCGGCGTCTGCTTCGATTGCCACAAGGACGTGAGGGCGGCGGTCTTCCGCTTCTCGAGCCACCCGCTCAGGACCGGCTGGATGAGTTGTTCCTCGTGCCACGCGCCGCACGGCTCGGTGTCCGAGCACCAGATGGTCAAGAACACCGTCAACGAGACTTGCTACACCTGCCACGCCGACAAGCGCGGACCCTTCCTGTGGGAGCATCCGCCCGCGCGTGAAAACTGCGGCGAGTGCCACTCGCCTCACGGTTCCAACAACGCGCCGTTGCTGAAGGCGCGCGGACCGTACCTGTGCCAGCAGTGCCACATCAACCCGTTCCACCCCAGCACGCTCTACAGCGGCGCGGACCTGCCGGGCTCGCCTGGGTACACGCCGGGCGGACGCGCCGGCGACAAGATGCTGGGCCAGAACTGCATGAACTGCCATCCGAAGGTGCACGGCAGCAACCATCCTTCGGGCGCCCGGTTTACCCGGTAGCGGCGGACCTGAAACGAGCGACTAGGGAGGCAAGAACATGAAACACGCCAGCACTCGCACGATTCGGTTCACGCGCAAGCCCCTCGCGGCGGCGGTCGCCCTGGCGATCGCGGCGCCGGGGCTGGCGGTCGCCGAGCCGCTGCTGCAGGTCCCGCTGTACGGAAACGCGGACATGACCCGCTACTCGACGAACAACGTCGAGCTGGGTGTGATGTACAACTCGGACGATTCCTACAAGTTCGGCGAATTCACGGGGCTGAACGAGGATGGCTTGTACGCCATCGGCAACTTCAATGTTCAGAAGAATTTCGGCGGCGACGACCGCAACTACATCGACGCGTCCGGTTGGAACCTGGGGCTCGATTCGCGGCAGATTGCCGGCGAGGTCGGCACCCAGGGCAAGTACTACGTCAACGTCGGTTACGATCAGCTCACGCGCTACCAGTTCGACGACACGCGCTTCATCCACGACGGCCTCGGCGGCAGCCTGCTGACGCTGCCGGCCGCATTCCCCGGCACCGGCAACCCGCCGGCCGCGGCTGCAGTCGACCCGTTCCTCAAGCCGTACAACATCGAGCAGGAGCGCGACGTGCTCAAGCTCGGCGGCGGGTTCTTCCTCGGATCGAACTGGAAATTCGACCTCAACTATCGGCAGGACAAGCGGGACGGGACGCGGCTGATCGGGTCGGTGATCGGCAACAGCGGCGGGAACCCGCGCGCGGCGATTCTTCCCTACGAGCTGAACGACAAGACCGACCAGCTCGAGTTCACGGCGTCCTACTTCACGCCGAAGGCGCAGCTGAACCTTAGCTACTACTACTCGAAGTACTCCAACGACGCCGGTTGCTCGACGCCCGGCAACCTGGTGCCCGGATCGGGGTCCTGCCTGACCTGGCAGAACCCGTATCTGGGCGCGGGCGGCCCCTGGGGCGGCTCGAACGCGGTGGTCGGCTACCCGGCGGCCACCGGCTTCGGGCGGCTCGGCTTGGCGCCCGACAACGACTACCACCAGTTCCAGGCCACCGGCGGCTGGAACTTCTCGTCGACGACGCGCATGAACGCCACGCTGGCGTATGGCTGGGCGAAGCAGGACGAGGCTTTCTCGCCCTACACCGTGAACCCCGCGCTGGCCACGCCGGTCCCGCTGCCGCGCGCCTCGCTCGACGGCGAGATCAAGAACACGCTGTTCGACGTCAACCTCATCACGCGGCCGCTGCCGAAGATGACGCTGAAGGCGAACTACCACTACAACCAGCACGACAACAACACACCGCAGGCGAGCTATCTCTACGTCGGCGGCGACTCGCAGCCGCAGAAGGCGGCGATTGATGCCCGCATCAACCTGCCGCCGGGCTCCAAGGAGAACAAGTTCAAGCTGGACGGCGACTACGAGATCATGCCGCGGACGCTGCTGCGGGCCTGGTACGAGTACAAGAAGGTCGACTACGAGGAAGCGAGCGAAGAGCTGCGCTCGGACACCGACAACAACCAGTTCGCGGTCGAGCTGCGGCGGGTGGCGTCGGAGATGTTCACGGGCTCGGTACGTTACCAGTACGACCGCCGCCGGGGCTCGGACTTCGACCAGAACCGCCCGTACCGGGCCAGCTACACGGCTGCTGCGGTCGCCGCCTCGCGCTTCGACAACCTGCCGACGCTGCGGCAGTACTACGTCGCCGACTACGACCAGGACACGATCAAGGCGATGGGCATGTTCATGCCGATGGACACCGTGTCGCTGCAGGCCTCGGTCGACTGGTACAGCCGCGATTACAAGGGGCCGGATTGCGGCGGGCCTGCCGACCAGGCGCCGCTATCGACGCCGACCGTCGTCGTTCCCGGCGCCGCCTTTCCGGCAGAATGCCTCGGATTGCAGGAAGCCGACGGCCAGAGCTACACGCTCGACGCGCAGTGGACGCCGCTGCCGGGCGTGAGCACGTTCGCGTTCTACACGTACGCCGATACCAAGAACAAGCAGTACAGCCGGTCGTACAACGGCAACCCGCTGGCAACCAAAGTCACGCAGTCCACAGATCCGACCCGCAACTGGAACGCGGACCTCAAGTACGAGGACAACACCGTTGGCCTGGGCGCCAGCTACCAGCCCGACCACAAGAAGTGGGAGCTCGGCGTCCAGTACATCTACAGCGAGGGCAAGAGCAAGACCTCCCTGGCGGCCGGGACCGCGATCACGCCGGCGGGCGGAATCGTGCAGCCCCCAGACGCGAAGTCCGAGCTCAACACCTTCCAGATCTTCGGCAAGTACCGCTACAGCAAGAACATCCTGGTCCGGGCGAACTACTGGTACGAGAAGCTGGACTGGAGCGATTGGGCTTACGACAACGCGACGGCCACCTCGGCCCAGCGCGTGATCCTGACCGGCCAGGGAACGCCGGATTACGACAACCACGTGTTTGGGATCTCGGTCGCCTACGAGAACTGGTGAGTCAAGCAGATGTCCTCGAAGGGGGCGTGAGCCCCCTTTTTCGTTTGACCGGGCGCGGCGTTCGGGCGCTGACCGTCGGCACGGCAGTGCCTTGAACCGCGCACCGCTGTTCCTGACGCGCTCGGACCTGCTGTTCCGGAAACGCCGTCAGGCGCCGGATCGGCGCAGGGAACCGGCTCCAGGCCACTGATGGCCGATGTTAGTGGGCGCTCGCTGGCATTCCCGAGGCGCGCCCGCGGACACCCCTGATCGGCTTGACGTGGAGGGCGCCTGACCGCGGCCCCCCGGGCCGTCGCGGGGCCTCCGCCGGGTCTCCGTAACCTCGCCAATCGTTTGACTTTTCACCCCTTCGCACTCATAATCGCGAGTTTTCTTCGGGGAGGGGTTCCCGAGCGGTCAAAGGGGGCAGACT